>RFJS01000427.1 GCA_003694825.1 Verrucomicrobiota bacterium
CCGCCGTCCGGCGGCCGCCGGGAAATGAGCGCTCCGGCCGCCTTGAGCCACCGCAGCCCCTGACTGGCTGCGCCCTTGCTCAAGCACAGGCGCTCGACGACATCCTCGAAACAGATCGGATCCGGCGAGACGTAGGCGAAACCGTAGATCTGCCCATACGAGCGCGGAAAGCTCAACGCATGGCAAACGTCGCCGAAAAACTCCACGATCACCGCCTCGATCGGGGGACAGGCGCGGCCGTTCGCAGCGTTCGCAACGCGTGCAGCGGAAGCGGGACAGTGGTCTGGATCTGGGCAGCTCAAAGCGGTTCGTCGCCGACCGGTTATCGCACCGCATCTTTCCCGGCCGAACAGTGTCGAAAGTTCCGACAACCCTCCACCGGTTCAAGCAGCATTGAACCGTAGCAACATGTCCGCTTGATCGGGTCCTCCCCTCCCTCCTTTAGGGGAAACTACTAATCGCCGCCCCGCGGAAACGGCTCAGCGGACGGCCCGAACGCCCCCCGCCCCAGGGTGATTTCCATTCGCGGACCCGCCGCCCGCGGAACATGACCGGCACGCGCACCGCAGACGCGATGCCTACTGGCCGGCGACCGTCACCTCACCGGGCATGGGCAACAAACCGGCCGCCCGCAACAGATACAGGTGCGCCAGATTGGCATCGTGCAACGCCTGCGCCTTGTTGCTGCCCGCCTCCGTCAGGGCCACCTGGGCCTGCAGGACATCGAGCTGGGTAGCGCCCCCCGCCTCGAAACGCGCGCGGGCCATGCGCAAACTCTCGGTGGCCTGCTCCACCACTTTCTCGGATGAACGCACCAGCTCCATGGCCTCGGTGTAGCTGGAGAAAGCACGCCGCACCTCCGCGTCGATGAGCAACCGGGTCTCCTCGAGGCGAAGCCGCGCCTGCCGGAAACGGGCCTGCGCCTGCGCGACCCGGCCGCGCGTCGCCCGCCCATCCCAGATATTCCACGACCCGGTGATACCAACCGACCAGCCATCCGAGTAGTCGCGCGTGTCCGTGGGCAGCACGCTCTCGACATCGTAGCCGGCAAACACACCGACGTTGGGCCGCGCCCCGGCCTTCGCCAGTTCGATCGAACTCTCCGCCGCCTCGACGAGCTTCTCGAGCTGCTGCAGTTCGGTGCGATTCTCCATGGCCGCGGCCAGCATCGCCTCGAGCGTGTAACTGTCCGGAACGAAGGCCAGTTCGCCGTCGATCCGCTCTTCGGCGTTCTCCGGAGCCGGCACCCCGATCACCCGAAAGAGTTCGACCGCGGCCAGCCGGTAGGCGTTGCGGGCACGAATGAGCGGAGGTTGCCCGTTGGCCAGGGCCACCTCCGCGCGAAGTTGCTCAAACGGCGACCCCGTGCCCACTTCCACACGCTTTCGCGCGGTCTCCAGCTCCTCTTCGAGCAGCGCCACGGACTGTTCCCGCACCTTGAGCTGTTCACGCGCGAGAAGCACGCCCAGGTAGCGCTCCCGCACCGCCACCAGCTCGTCGCGCAGCACCGAGTCGAACTCCGCCTCGACACTCTCCAGCGAAGCCCGACTGGCGCGAATCGCGGAGCTGACGGCACCACCGGTGTAGAGATTTTGCGTGGCGCGGATCCCCGCCTGCCAGGAATCCGGGTTGCCGAAAAGCACGCCCCCGACGCGCTGAAAGCGCCCCTCGTCGATCCGCGTGTAGCCGGCCGAAACACTCACGGTTGGCAGCTGGCCGGCCTTGCTTTCGGTCAGCGCGCCGGTCGCCTCGTTGTAGCGGGCCCGCGCCTGGCGGATGGCGTAGTTGTGCTCGAGCGCGAGGCGCAAGGCGGTGTCGACATCGATCTGCTCCGGAAGCGCGGTGTCTGGAGCCGTCTGCTCTTCCTGCGCGGCTGTTCCCACGGCGCTAACACCCAGCAAAACAACAAGCGCACAGGCAATGCGCCGGACGCGCGCGAGACAGACAAGAGGAAGAGAAATCATTTCAGGAACCATGGCTGCAGAGGAGGTCGAGTGTTTGCCATTTGTCGGACTGTGGAGAGGCAGGTTCCATCGGCGTTCGAGAAAACCGCGTCGGGAATAGCGCGCGCCGGTCAGGCCCTGGCCGCTGCGCCGGCAGAGTCATTGCCGCGCTTGCGCCCGGCAGCCTCGGTCCGGGCCCGATCCCTGGCATGATCCTTGGCGAAGAGCATGTAGATCGCCGGGACGACGAGCAGCGTGAAGAGCGTGCCGATCGCCATGCCGGCCACGATGATGATACCGATACTGTTGCGGGCCGCGGCCCCCGGTCCCGTCACCAATGTGAGAGGGAAGTGACCGCAAACGGTGGCCACGCTCGTCATGAGCACGGCCCGCAGGCGGGTGAGCGCCGCCTGTTTGACGGCATCGAGCTTCGACAGCCCCTTGAGCTGGAGCTGGTTCGCCCACTCGACGATGAGAATGCCGTTTTTCGAAACGAGCCCCACCAGCGTGATCAAACCGACCTGCGAGTAGATGTTCAGCGTCGTCGTGAAGGAGTCGGTCCACCACGGAATGTTCGGGTTCGGCATCCGCAAAAACGAGAAGATGAGCGAACCGAAGATCGCGAGCGGAACCGAACCGAGCAGGATGACGATCGGATCGCGGAAGCTGTTGAACTGGGCCGCCAGGACCAGGAAGATCAGCACTATCGCCAGCGTGAAGGCGGGGAGGAACTTGTTGCCCTCCTTGCGCAGTTGCCGTGAGTCGCCCGTGTAATCGATCACGTAGCCCTGCGGAAGCACCTCGGCGGCGATGTCCTCGAGGGTGCGCAGCGCCTCATCCAGCGGCTTGCCCGAGACGCCGCTGATCTTCACGGCGTTGAGCTGCTGGAAGCGATTGAGCGAGCGTGGCTCCACGGTCCGGCGGATCGAGGCGATGGTGCTCAGCGGGACCAGCTGCCCGTTGGGCCCGGTGACATAGATGTGCTCGATCTGTTCGGGATTGAGCCGGTCCACCCGCTGCACCTGCGGAATCACCTTGTAGCTGCGGCCCGCGATGTTGAAGCGATTGACATACGCCCCGCCCAGCAGAGAGGCGACGTCGGCGCCGACCTGCTGCAGGTTCAGCCCCATCGAGGCCACCTTGTCGCGGTCGATGACCAGCTCCGCCTGCGGCTGATCGATCTTGGTGTCGATGATCGGAGGGAAATAAAACATCCCCTTTTCCTGCATCGCCCGATCGGCGATCTCCCGGGCCAGCTCGAGAATCTCATTCTGCGGCGCCGTCGAAGAGATAATAAACTCCACCGGAAACTGTCCCCCGCCCGGCAGGGCCTGCGGGATGATCGGAAGCATCCGCACCGTCGGCACCTTCGCCGCCCCCGCCTGGATCTCCGGAAGGATTTCCTGAATACTGCGTTCGCGCTTATCCCACGGCGCCACGACCATGCCGCCAAACCCGCCGGTCGGGAAAGAGATCTGGAAGGAATACTCGGTCTCGGGAGCGCTGAAGAAGACATCGTTCATCGCCTCGGCCGCCAGGGCCGTCATCTCCAGAGTCGAGTTCGACGGCGTCTCCATAATGCCGAAGATCACGCCCTGGTCCTCCTGCGGCGCCAGCTCCTTCGGGGAGAACATATACATCGGGACGGCAAGAATGGACAGAACCGCCCAGACGATGTAGACTGCCGGCCGCGCGCTGAGCAAGCCGTCGAGGACTCTCGAATACACCCGCTTGAGCCACTCGAAACCCGCGTTGATGTGCCGCGGCAACCAATGCGTGTCGATGTCGTGCGTGAGCAGACGCGATGACATCATCGGCGAGAGAGTCAGGGCGACCACGCCCGAGATCATCACGGCCCCGGCCAGCGTGAAGGCGAACTCGCGAAAGAGCGAACCGGTCAATCCCCCTTGAAACCCGATCGGCGCGTAGACGGCCGCCAGGGTGATCGTCATCGCGATGATCGGCCCGACCAGCTCGCGCGCCCCCACGATCGCCGCCTCGAAGGCACTCTTCCCCTCCCGCATGTGCCGCTCGATGTTTTCGACGACGACAATCGCGTCGTCCACCACCAGACCAACCGACAGCACGATGGCCAGCAAGGTGAGCAGGTTGATCGAGAAGCCGAACACCAGCATCAGGAACAACGCACCGACCAACGAAAGAGGGATCGCCACCACCGGCACAATCACCGCCCGGAAAGATCCCAGGAAGAGGAAGATGACGACGATGACGATCAACAGGGTCTCGGTCAGCGTGGAGACGACCTCGTGAATCGCGTTGTTGATGTAGTCGGTTGCATCATACGCAACGCGCCCAACCATGCCGGTGGGGAGATCCTCGTTGATGCGCTCCATCTCGGCCTTAACCCGGTCGATGACCTCGATGGAATTGGCGTTGGGCAGCGGCCAGATGCCGATGAACGTCGCCGTCTGCCCGGAGAAGCGCACCTCCGACTCATAGCTCTCCGCCCCGAGAACGACATCGGCCACGTCCTCGAGCCGGATGATGGCGCCATCGACCTCGCGAATGACGAGTTTCTTGAATTCCTCGACCGAACGCAGATCGGTGTTCGCCGTGAGGTTGACCTGAATGAGCGCGCCCTTGGTCTGGCCGAGCGCCGCCAGGTAATTGTTTGCCGCCAATGCCCGCCGGATCTCGACCGGGCTGATGTTGAGCGCGGCCAGCTTGTCGGGCTTGAGCCAGATGCGCATGGCAAAGGTGCGGCCACCGAGAATTTCCGCCCGCTGCACACCCTCGATCGCCGCCAGCCGGGGCTGCACGGACCGCACGAGGTAATCCGTCATCTCATTGTGCTCGAGGGCGTCCGAGGTGAAGCTGAGATAGGCGGCGGCAAACTGCGAATCGGCCGACACGATGTCGATGACCGGTATCTCCGCTTCGGGCGGGAGGTCTCCACGCACCTGGTTGACCTTCGCACTGATCTCCGCCAGCGCCTTCGTCGCATCGTAGTTGAGCTTCAGCCGGGCCGTGATCGTCGACACGCCCATCCGACTCTCCGACTGAATGTATTCGATGCCATCGGCACCGGCGATCGCCCGCTCGAGCGGCGTCGTGATGAAGCCGCGCACCAGCTCCGCGTTCGCCCCGATATAGACGGTCGTCACGGTCACGGCGGCGTTCTCGCTGCGCGGATACTGCCGCACGTTGAGCAGATTGTAGGCCTGGTAGCCGCCGATGAGGATCAACAGGTTGACCACGATGGCCAGGACCGGACGGCGGATGAAGATGTCGGTGAATTTCATGGTGCTGTCTGCTCCGGATGGATCCGCTGCATGCCCGCTTCGCCCTCCGTTTCCGGCGTTACGAGTTGGCCGGTTTGGGATCGAGCTGCGGCTCCGGCACGGCCACGTCGCTTTCGAACACACGCGAACCGTTGCGCAACTTGAAGGCCCCTGCCGAAACAACGCGCTGCCCGGCCTCGAGCCCCGA
>RFJS01000060.1 GCA_003694825.1 Verrucomicrobiota bacterium
TGAAGCGACCCTCGAACCGGGGGAGCACATCCTGACGGTAAATGCCGTGAATGGCGCTGTCGCCAGGCCGTGGATCGTCGGCGACATCGGCGCGATCGAGATCACGCTGATCGAGGATCTCGGTGGCACTCCGGAGCCGACGCCCGACCCTGAGCCGACGCCCGATCCTGTGCCGACGCCCGATCCTGTGCCGACACCCGACCCGGAGCCGCCCGCGCCCCGCGAAAACCAGCCCTGGGGAGGGTCGGCTCACGCGTTGCCGGGCTGGATCGAGGCCGAAAACTACGACCTCGGCGGCGAGGGCGTGGCCTATGCCGATACGGACACCAGCAACACTGGAGGTGTGTATCGCCAGGACGGCGTCGACATCGGCGAGGGATTCTATGGCTACCACATCAGCCAGTTCCGCGCGGGTGAGTGGATGGAATACACTGTGAGCGCCACGGAAACCGCAACTTATCTCTTCAAGGTGCGGGTTGCCTCGGCTGGAGCGGGGGGCACATTCCGGGTGGAACTCGACGGCGTGGATATTTCGGGTGAGTTGACCGTGCCGGACACCGGTGGGTGGTCCCAGTGGACCGATGTGAGCTTCGTCGCCGAAGTGCCGAAGGGCGCACATCTTCTGCGTCTCGTCGGACTCGCGGACGGCGCGGGAAATGGCGGCAGCATCGGCGATATCGACCGCATCGAGATCACCGAGCACACGCAAACGACAGAGCCGACCCCGGTCGATCCACCGGCCCAGGCGCCGCAACGCAGTCCTTTCACGGGCCTGCCCGCGCACGTCCCGGGCAAGATCGAGGCGGAGCTCTACGATGCCGGTGGAGAGGCGGTCGCGTATTCAGATGCCGATGCCGCCAATCTGGGCGGAGAGTTGCGTCTCGATGGGGTCGATATCCGCAAAGGGGCCGACGGTTACTATGTTTCCGACTTCCGCGCCGGCGAGTGGATGCGGTATTCGATCCATGTCGATGAGACCTCGCGCTATCGATTGCTGGTGCGGGCGGTGGCATCCGGCGAGGAAAACCAATTGAAGCTCGCCATCGAAGAGTCCGGCCGGGAGGCCGTGCTCGCGGTGCCGGCCGGGACGGAGACCGCATGGCAGGAGGCCGCCGTCGAGATCAACATCGAAGCCGGCGATCACACCCTGCGGATCGAAAACGTATCCGCCGGACTGGGGACTGTTTCCGTCGACTGGGTGATGTTTTCGGCCGTCCCGTTGCCGGGAGGTCCGTCGACAGTCGTTCCGACGCCGCAGCCGCCGACTGAGCCGACGAATCCAACCGAACCGTCGGAGCCGGCCAATCCGAGCGAACCGACGGAGCCGCCTAGCGTCACCAAACCCACTGAACCGACAACGCCGGTCGACGGCGAAGAGCCGGTCGATGGCGGGACGACGCCTCCGGCGGACCCGAAACCGATCATTCCGCCGCTGTTCGATGAAGTGAAGGCGCTCAGCCATGCCCGCTTCAGCGACCGGGTGGGGCTCGCCTGGCAAGGCGATGCGCGTATCGACTACTACGAGATCTGGCGGAGCGGCGCGGATGCCTTTTCGGAGGCGGAGCGGGTCGGCATCGCCTTCTCGCCGGGCTTCGATGATCCGGACGCTGTCGCCGGCGAGCGCTACACCTATTGGGTGATCGGGTATGCCGTGGATGGGCGGATTGTCGCCTCGAGTTCCTTCTCCACCGTGATCGGGACGTCCCGTCCGGAGCTGATCAACATCTCGACGCGCTCGAGTGTGCGGCCGAGCCAGCCCATGTTCGCCGGCTTTGTCATCGACGGCGAAACGTCCCGGCGGGTGCTGATCCGTGCCGTGGGCCCCGGACTCGAATCATTCGGCGTGGCGGGGTTTGCCTCGCGCCCGAGCTTCCGTGTGTATTCGGTGAACGACGATGAGCCGGTTGCGGAAGCCGTGTCCGGATGGGCTGGTCATGGGGATGCTGATACTGTGGAAGCAGCTATCGCCGAGACGGGGGCATTCAGCCTGGTGCGTGGTTCGAACGATGCGGCCGCCGTGGTCGAGTTGCAGCCGGGCGCCTACACAGCCGTCGTTTCCGATGCCGCCGCTGGCAGCGGCGTCTGCCTGGTGGAAGTCTACATGCTCGACGGGACGGGGACGCAGGAGCCGGAGCTGTTGAATATCTCCACCCGAGGCGCAGCAGGCTACGGTGACAACGCGCTCATCGCCGGCGTTGTCGTTCGTGGCGAGAATCCGAAGCGCCTGCTCATCCGCGGCATCGGTCCCTCACTGGAAGCGTTCGGCGTGAACGATTTTGTGGAAGATCCGCTGATCAAAGTCTATCAGGCGGACAGCGACGAGCCGATCGCGACCAACGACGATTGGGCCGGCGACGAGCGCGTGGCGGTGGCGAACGAGTCCACCGGTGCGTTCGCTCTTGCAGACTCGAGCCGTGACGCGGCTCTGGTGATCGATCTCGCTCCGGGTGAATATACCGTCAAGCTTGAGCCCGCGCGCGGCAGCACGGGTGTCGGCCTGGTCGAAGTCTATGAAATCCCCTGAGGGCACGGCCATGCGTTCATCTCTCATTCATCGCCTGAAGGCTGTTGGCTTTGCGCTCATGATCGCCGGCGTTGTCGGTGTCGATACTGGCATCGCCGCACCGCTACAGTTCTTTGTCGCGCCGACCGGAGATGACGCGGCTCCCGGGACGGAAAACGCGCCGTTTCGCACACTCGCACGGGCCCGCGATGCCATTCGCGAGGCGACGGGTCGGGTGCAGGCGGCGGGCGCCCTTCCGGCCGGATGGGAAGGCGCGACCGTTCAGCTCGCGGCCGGCGAATATCGGCTGGATGAGACATTTACCCTCGATCAGCGGGATGCCGGCTCCGCCACGGCGCCCGTCGTCTACCGGGCTGCGCCGGGGGCGGTCGTGCGAATCACTGGTGGGTTGGCCGTTCCGCGGACGGCGTGGAAACAAGGCGTCCTGCCGCTCCTGGAAACGCGGATCAAGGCCGATGCGCTCGAATCGCTCTACCGGTTCGTCCTCCGCGATGTCGGGGTGAAGGACCTGGGGGCGCTCGAGACTCCCGGCGGGTTTTTCGGATTCGTGGCCGGAGGAAAGCTGCGTCTCCCCGCCGGATGGCCGGAGTCGGGCTGGCTCCGCATCACCGATGCCGCCGATGCCTCCACGGTCGAGGTGGATGATGATCGCGTGAAGTCATGGGAGAACAAAGGACGTCGTTGGGTGCTCGGCTACTGGCGGGAGAATGAACCGGGCCGCTGGGGTGAACTCGATTCCGTCGACCCCGGCGCGAGGCAGTTGCGGTTGGCGCATCCGCTCGACGGCGGTGCTGCCGGTGCCGGGCAGTGGCTGCGGGCCGTCAACGTGCTCGAGGAGCTCGATAAGCCCGGTGAGTGGTGGTATGATGCCGATCTCGGCCGGGTGATCTATTTCCCGGAACGAATCGAAGATCTCGATACGGTGGAGCTGGCGGTGCTCGAGAATGTGATCCGTGTCGACGGTGGGGGATGGGTGCAGTTTGAAAACCTGGATATCGAGGTATCCCGTGCGGCGGCCGTCGTGATCGATGATGCCGAGGGCGTCCGGCTCGCAGGCGTCGATGTCCGGCATGCCGGCACGTGGGGCATCGATGTCGAGGGAGGTGCCGGGGTGGTGATCAGCGGCGGCACGATCGAGGATGTCGGGGGGGGCGGCGTGCGCCTCGCGGGCGGTGATCGTGCGACGCTCTCGCCGGCCGGGCATCGGGTCGAGGGCGTGCGGGTCAGCGGTTACGCGCGAATCTATCGCGACGGGTTTGCCGGGATCCGGCTCGAAGGGGTGGGCAACCGTGTAGAGGCGAACACGATTGTCGAGAACGGGGCGACGGAGGCGATTGCGATTTCGGGCAACGACCATGAGGTGCTCGACAGCACGTTCAGGACTCTCGGCGCGGAGGTCGGATGGACACCGGTGGTGCGGGTCGACAGCGGGTGGACCGGCCGCGGCAATGCGATTCGTCGCTGTGTGTTCGAGGCGTTGAATACGGATTTGGTGCCGGACTGGATCAATGCGGCCGCGCTCGCCAACCCGGCGGTTCTGCTCGAGCGGGGAAGCTCCGGGACGGTCATTGCCGACAATCAATTCATGGGCACGGCCCTGGGCATCCGGATCAATGGCGGCCGCGACAACGTTCTCACCGGCAATGTCTTCACCGGCGTGGAGCGGCCCGTGCTGCTGGATGTCGTCGACGCCGAGACCATCGCCGCGCTCCAGGCGGAACTCAATGCGCTCCCCATCGGGGCCGAGCCATGGGCGAGCCGCTATCCCGGACTGGCGGGAATCCCCGGCAATTCGCCGGCTGCGCCCGTCGGGACGATGATCGAGAACA
>RFJS01000428.1 GCA_003694825.1 Verrucomicrobiota bacterium
GAGACAGGCAGGCCATCGACAGCGACACTCATGGTGCCGCCGTCCCCCGAGCAGGCGACGAGAAGATCGATCTGGTAGCGTCCCTTGCGCGACACCTCGATCGTGTAGGCAAGCCACTCTCCGGGAGAGACGTAACCGATCTGGCGCCCGCCTGCGGCCGCCACGATATCAACCGCGCCTGGGCGGTAGGCGCCACCCTGGTTGTCCG
Organism: Verrucomicrobiota bacterium; assembly: GCA_003694825.1. Taxonomy (GTDB): domain Bacteria; phylum Verrucomicrobiota; class Verrucomicrobiia; order Opitutales; family Opitutaceae; genus J108. The sequence continues at coordinate 209 of RFJS01000428.1, forward strand.
GATCGGCATCGTGATAGCCGATACCCTCGCCGCCCTCGTCGAAGTCTTCGGCCTCGATGCGCCCGGGAACCGCATGCGGCTGCCCCCCGAAGGGTGACCGGGCCGCCTGGCCGGGATTTTCCCGCGGCTCGACGACATTGTCGACGCGCACGAGCAGATCGGCGAAGGAGACGTGGCTGCCCGCATCGGAGGCGCCCGGCGCGATGCCGCGTGCGATACACAGACTGCCGAAATCGCGCTCGCCGTCGGTGGCGTTGAAAGGAGCGTCTGCAAAGACCGGCGTGGTTCCGAGCCAGGCCGACCAGGTGTTGCCCTCGAGATCGACGGCGACGGTCATCCGGTAATCGACGTTCTGCGAGAAAGACGCACCGGTGAGGGTGCGGACCGCGCCATCGAGGCGGTAGAGCGCCTGCGTCTGCAGATCAAATTCGAGTCCGGCGAGCAAATCGCCACGCCCGTTGAAAAGGAGCAGGTGATAGCGCGCGGGGTCTGAGGTGCCGGCGGTGCCGGTGATGTTCCAGATCGTTTCCACGATGGTCCAGCGCCCGTTGTCGGGACGTGTCTCGGGATTGAGAGGGAGCCAGAGGGATGCCGTCCTCGCACCGTCGGCCGGCGCGCCAAGGAAGCCGCGCACCTGATCGCCCTCGACAATCAAGCCACTGGCGAGATCGGCACCGAGGCCCTGCCAGGCGCTGTCGGCGAGAAAGTCCCCGCCGCGGGCGGCCACTTCGGCGAGATCGTCGAAATACCAATAGCCGCGCTCGACGCGTTCGCCGGCGAGCTGGAGCGCTCCGCCCTGTCCTGCATAGCCGTCCACGGCAATCCAATAGGTTGTCCCGGCCTCAGCCTCGAAGGTGACGACGGAAGCGAGGTCGACACCCGCATCGTCGTTGGCCGCAACCGCCGTCAGCGTCTCCAGTGCGTTTCCCGTGTAGACGGAGAGCACCGTATCGAACGCACTTCCCGTGGTTTCGAGGCGCACCGGCCCACTCTCCGGCGCGGTCCAGGTGAACCAGTAGCTGCGCCACGCCCTGTCCTGCTCCCCATGGCCGGGCTCGCCGGCCTCGCTTCCGGCTGTCGAGGTGTCGGCTGTGGCCGAAAAGACGGAACCGGAAAGCACATCGGGCTCGGAGAAGTGATCGCCCGCCATGGCCGGGAAGAGCGGCAGCGAGGCAAAGCCTCCCGCCAGGGCGAGGCCCCGCAGAAGCGCGCGCCCGCACGCGCATCGGGAAAGGCTCAGTATGGAGAGTCGGCGGTGCTTCACTGACCGCCGGATTCGACGTCAGCGCACCGGCAAAAAAGCCGTTCTCAGGCCGGTTTCCCGCCTTCAATGATCGATTACCGCGACATGAGTAATCGGGCCTAATCCCGACGAGAATCTCATCCATCCATCTCTCCGGGGGTAAGCTGGCGTGAGGAACCGCAGGCATCTCTACGGATCCCGGCCGGTTCGCAGTCACTACCCGGCAAAACCGGGCATTACTCCCCAGCCGGCCCCAGGCTCGCCGCGGGGCGTTTCCCCCATATCCGCCAGGAGAATCCGCGCTCCCCCTGGCGGGCATTCCCGGATGTCGGTGCCGGGAACGAGCCGGCGACGGGACAAGGCTTCGCCGGGTCGCTTTCCCGTGTCGGGAGCGACCTGAGCGAGTCAGATGGGCAGTCGTTGTGGTCAGCACGCGGAAAGAGCGCGCGAGAGGTGCCGGGGGCTAAACCGGAGGATCGTCCTGCAGGAGAGCCCTCGGGGTGAACCGTGAAGAAAGCCGATGCCAGCGCCGCAGCTGCTCGATGCGCCCGCGCAGATGCTCGAGCCGAGCAACGCCCGGCCGCTCATCGCCATTCCCGCTTTCGAGCAGTCGCAACGCCCGCGAGATACGGTCGATCCGTTCCGCCCCGCGCCGCAGCGGGAGTTCGACCCGCTCTCTGAAGACAATCTGCACGAGTGCGGAAAATTCCGTGTTCGGAGAGAAATACTCCCGCCGGGTGTGGCGCGCGCCGTTGCCCCCGCCGTCCGGCGGCCGCCGGGAAATGAGCGCTCCGGCCGCCTTGAGCCACCGCAGCCCCTGACTGGCTGCGCCCTTGCTCAAGCCCAGGCGCTCGACGACATCCTCGAAACAGATCGGATCCGGCGAGACGTAGGCGAAACCGTAGATCTGCCCATACGAGCGCGGAAAGCTCAACGC
>RFJS01000429.1 GCA_003694825.1 Verrucomicrobiota bacterium
ATTCTAACGATCGAACGCCGGGTGGGGTTGCCTTGATTTAGCGATAAACCATTTTCAGGTCCGTTCGTCCTGCGCCGCCGCTTCCCGAGAAAGTTTTCTCCCACCCCTAAAATGCCCGTTTCGCCATGAATCACTCCAACAATCGCAAAGCCAGCTGCCATTCCGCTGCTCCAGCCCGCCTGTGCATGTCATGGCTTTTTGAACATCTCTGAGAATTGGCCGAACTGACTCCCAGGGTATGAGTCACAAGGTTCGGTCGGGGTTGTGAGGCGGTGTCGGTTTGATAGGGTTGCCGGCACCGCCTTTTTCTCTTTTGCCGCCTTGCGGTCGCACCGAGCGTCCTTTCCACCCACCACCGAGAACCGTCCCACCCCGCCCCCGACTGTCGCATGAAGAAAAAGCCCGTCCGCGCCGCCACCCTTGCCGATGTCGGCCGTGAAGCCGGCGTATCCGCCATGGCCGCCTCCGTGGTTCTGAACAACGCCGGCTCATCCACCCGGATCGCCGAAAGCACGCGTCAGCGCATCCTCGAGGCGGCCCGGCGCCTGAACTACCGTCCCAACATCGCCGCGCGCGCGCTCGCCGCCCGGCGCATCCACGCCATTGGCGTCGCTGCCGTGATCGACAGCGGCGAGCTCAACCACTACTTCCTCGAAGTCCTCAATGGCGTGCTCGAAGGCGCCGCCCGCCATGGGCAGAACACGACCGTGTTCGCCCTCAAAGACTGGCAAGCCGACGCCGAGACCCGGCTCGCGAGCTTCTGCGATGGCCGCATCGACGGGCTCATCCTCATCGCCCCGACTCTTTCCCGCGCCGCCGCCAGGCGCCTGCCCCGCGACACACCGTTCGTCTTCATCCACGGCAACACGCACGTTTCCGGTATTCCCAACCTCGAGACAGACGAGGAGCGCGGAGCCCGCGAGCTGGTCGAGCACCTCGTCGCGCTGGGACACCGCCGCATCCTGCATCTCGCCGGTCCCGAAGGCCGCCTCGGCGCCGAGCGCCGCATCCGCGGATACCGGACGGCCCTCGAGGCAGCCAACATCCCGGCCAGTCCCGAGCTGATCGTCCGCGCCGACTACACGCTTTCCGCCGGCCGCGCAGCCATGCGCTGCTGGCTCGCCACCCGTGGACGCCGACGGCTCCCCGACGCGATCTTCTGCTGCAACGATGCCTGCGCCGCCGGCTGCCTCGAAGCCCTCGCCGAGGCCGGCATCCGCGTACCCGACGACGTCTCCCTCGCGGGGTTCGACGACAACCTCGTGGCCCGCACCACCGTCCCCCAGCTCACGACCGTCCGGCAGCCTCTGCGCGAAATGGGCAGCGCCGCCGTCGAGGCACTGATTCGCCGCCGGGAGGAAATCGACTCGGGACGCCGGCCGCGGACCCGCCGGGTCATCGTCTTTCCGACGACGCTGGTGCAGCGCGGTTCCGTCGCCCGCCTGCGGCGCCGGAACCGCTCCGGATAGCCGTCGCCCCCACCGTATCCATCCGTCAGATTCCCCCCTCAGGCGGCTGCATGACCCTCTTCGATCACCTCGTCATCGCCTTTTATTTCGCCTTCATGGTCGCTGTCGGCGTCGTCTTCCGGCGGTTCGTCACTGATGTCAGCGATTATTTCCGCAGTGGCGGCAAGGTGCTCTGGTGGATGGTCGGCAGCTCGGCCTTTATGGTGAGCTTCAGCGCCTGGACCTTCACCGGGGCGGTGAGCAAGGCCTACGCCGACGGCTGGCCCGTCATGACGATCTACGTGGCCAACGCCGTGGGCTTCCTCCTCGACGCCCTCTATTTCGCCCCGCGGTTCCGCCAGCTCCGCGTCATCACGGCAGTGGAAGCGATCCGCCTGCGCTTCGGCACGGTTTCGGAGCAGGTGTTCACCTGGCTGCAGATTCCCCTCGGGGTGCTCAACGCGGGGATCTGGCTCAATGCCATCGGCGTGTTTTTCGCGGCCGTCTTCGGCATCGATCCGCGCCTGACCATCGTCGTCACCGGCCTGGTGGTGCTGCTCATCGCCCTCTCGGGCGGAAGCTGGGCGGTGTTGGCGAGCGACTTCATGCAGGCGCTCATCCTTATGGTCGTCTGCGCCGCGGTGCTCGCGCACACGCTCGCGCGCATCGGTGGACCGGCGGCGTTCGCCGCCGTCGTCCCGCCCGGCCACCTCGACCTCGGGCAGGTGTTCACCCGGGACTTCCTCGGCCTGTGGTGTCTCGCCATGCTCGTGAAGCAGATCCACACCACGAACAACCTCTACGACGCCGTGCGGTATTTGTGCGTCAAGGACAGCCGTCACGCCCGCTGGGCGGGCTGGCTCGGCGCCGCCCTGTTTCTCGTCGGCATCGCCCTATGGTTTCTTCCTCCGATGATCGCCCGCACGCTCCTGCCCGAGCTCGGCACGCGCTTCCCCCAGCTCGCTCACCCGGAGGAAGCCGCCTATATCGCCATCGCCCGCGAAGTGCTCCCGGTCGGGATGATGGGCCTGCTCGCCAGCGCGATCTTCGCGGCGACGATGTCGTCGATGGACTCCGGCCTGAACAAAAACGCCGGCGTCTTCGTGAAAAACTTTTACCAGCCCTGGCTGCGCCCGCAGGCCACTGACGCACACCTGCTGCGCGTCGGCAAGCTCGCCACCCTCGCGATGGGCGTGCTCATCGTCGCCACGGCCCTCGAGATGAATGAATTGCGGGGGCTCGGACTCTTCCGGCTCATGCAGCGCGTCGGCATCCTCATCGGCGTTCCGGTCGTGGTGCCGCTCTTCCTCGGCCTGCTGGTGAAGCGGACTCCGCCGTGGTCGGCATGGTCCACCGTCCTGATCGGTTTCGCCAGCTCGCTGGTCTTCAGTCGGCTGCTCACGCCGGACTGGGCCGTGCGGACATTCGGCCTGGAGGGCGTCCTCGACAGCGCCGAACGCGAATACTGGACCCAGTCTGCCCAGTTCTTCGCCAATCTCCTCACCGCGGGCACCTGGTTTCTCCTGACCCGCCTGTTCTGGCCCCAAACCTCCGGCGCCGACCGCGCCCGCATCGAAGGCTTTTTCCAGCGCATGCATACCCCCGTGGATTTCGAACGGGAGGAGGGGCCGACGGCGGCGCGCGACCGCGAACAATCGCTCGCCGTCGGATGGCTCGCCGTGGCCTATGGCACCTTCATCGTTCTGCTCGCCGCGATACCGAATCCCCCCGCCGGTCGGCTGACGTTTCTCGCCTCCGGCGCCGTGGTCGCCGCCATCGGCGGCTGGCTCATTCGCGCCGCGCCGCGACCTCCGGCAAACGACGGAGAGCGCGCCTGAAAAGACCGCCTCGCTATTCGGCGGAAACGGTCACCCGGATCGGATCCCGCAGCCGCGCGGCCCGGTCCGCCACGTGCGCGGCCCAGGCCGCGGCGTCGGCAAACTGCCCGCTGCGATCCCAACCCGCGCCCGCGAGGTAGCGCAGTGTCTCGCCCGAGCGCACCCGCGTCAGCAAGCGGAAGTTGCGCGCGTCCTCGGCAAATCCCTCCTGCGCGTGATCCGGACCGAGGACGACGGCACAACCAAGGTTGCCTTCTCCG
>RFJS01000061.1 GCA_003694825.1 Verrucomicrobiota bacterium
AACAACGTCCTCATCGTCGCCGGGTGCCTCGTGGGCACGAGCGGGGTGATCCTCACGGTGATCATGTGCAAGGCCATGAACCGCACCCTCACCAACGTGTTGTTCTCCGGCTTCGGGGGAAAGCCCGCGGCGTCCGGAGGCGAGACCAGGGGCGAGCTCAAGCCCATCTCCCCGCAGGACGCCTACTACCTGCTCGAAGCGGCACGGCGCGTGGTCATCATCCCCGGCTACGGCATGGCCGTCGCCCAGGCGCAGCACGCCGTCAAGGAACTCGCCGACCTCCTCGAGGCCAACGGCGCCGAGGTTCTCTTCGCCATCCATCCGGTCGCCGGCCGCATGCCCGGGCACATGAACGTGCTCCTCGCCGAAGCCGACGTGCCCTACGAGCAACTCGTCGAGATGGACGCGATCAACCCGCAGATGCCCTCCGTCGATGTCGCCCTCGTCATCGGGGCCAACGACGTGGTCAACCCCGCCGCCGCCAACGACCCCGCCTCCCCCATCTACGGCATGCCGATCATCAACGCCCACGAGGCCCGCACCGTCATCTGCATGAAGCGCGGCCAGGGCACGGGCTTTTCCGGACTGCAAAACCAGCTCTTCCTCCTGCCCAACACGCGCATGCTCTATGGCGACGCCAAGCAGACCCTCCAGGCGCTCGTCACCGAGTTCAAGGAAACCTGATCCGCCGATCAGGGCATTCCGGAGCCCCTTGCAGCGATCCGCTCTTGCCTCTCCGGGACGGTGGACATACTTGCGATTGTCGTCTCGATGGTCGCTCCACACCACCCGACCGGTCTCCCGCCGGCGAATCCACGCGTGCCTGTCTGTTTCCGGCATCCCGCCGCCGCACCGGGCCTCACCGCCCATCGAGCCGATCACACTCCCCATTCTCCTTTTATTCCCCTGTTCCGGGCATAAGCTGACCCGGTTCCACGTCCCATGTCGCTCCAACAACCTCTTCGGGAAAGCCCGCTGGCGTCCCGTCGCCGGCAGCCATGAAAAGCCGCATCACAGCTGCCTCCATCGCCATTCTCATCATCGTCGTCCTCGCCTTCGGCACGATGATGTTCGTCAAAGACAGCGAAGACGATCTCGAGCGCCAGGCACTCGCCTTCGAGAGGCTCCGCGCGCTTTCCGAAGAGCTCGAGTCCACCGGCGTCGAGCTGGTCCTGCTCTCCGGTCACATCGCCGACGGCCTCAATGCATGGAAACAGCGCATCCGCGAACTCGATGCCGACCTGCAGCGCATCCGTGCCGACATCGAACCGGGCGACCGGCTCTACGAACGCGTGTCCCAACTCGGCCAGCTCTGGGACCGGCGCCAGGCCGAACTCAGCCACTATCGCCAGGCGCTTGAATCGCTGGACGAGCACTTTCCCGAGCTTGTCGACAACGCCTCCGGCCTCCTCATCGTCGACTTCCCACAGTCTGCCAGCCGGGAAACATCCGCCGCAATGGCCGCCGAACTGGCCGACTTCGCCGGAGCCGTTGTCCGCATCCGGGAAGCCTCGGCACGCTTTGATCAGCACACCGCTGCCCTGGCCACGGAGATCGCCGAACGCAGCGACCGCTTCGTCACCATCGCCGACTCCATCGTCCCCTTCATTCTCATCATCGTCGTCGCCGGCACCGCCCTCATCCTCATCCGCATCAACCGGCTTCACCGCGCCATCCTTCGCGACAACAGTGCCCGGCGCCGGGCCGAACAATCCGCCCGCCGCAGCGAACGCGATCTGCTCACCACCCTTCAGTCCATCGGCGACGCTGTCTTCGTCATCGACAACGAGGGCAAAATCCAGCGCATGAACCGCGCCGCCGAGGAGCTCACGGGCTGGAGCGCGGCCGACGCCATCGGCCGGCCCATCGGCGAGATTCTCGTCGTCGAAACACCTCGCCCCGAAACCGAAGAGCCGATCCCCATCGTCGCCCACCTCGCCGCCGCGCCAGCCAACGAAACCGGCCCGGACCTCACCATTCGGCGCCGCGACGGCGCCACCCGCTTCCTCAACGGCTCCGCCTCTCCCATGCGGGCCGACGGCGACACCGCCAGCGGCATCGTCCTCGCCCTGCGCGACGTCACCGAACGCCACATCCTCGAAGAACGCCTCCGCCAGACCCAAAAACTCGAGTCCATCGGCCAGCTCGCCGGCGGCATCGCCCACGATTTCAACAACCTCCTCCAGGTCGTCCTCGGCAACACCGCCATCCTCGCCGCCTCGGCCGATCTCGACGACGAGCAAAAAGACATCGTCCGCGAAATCCGCGAGGCGGGCAGCCGCGCCGCCGAACTCACCGACCAGCTCCTCGCCTTCAGCCGCAAACAGGCCCTCTCCATCCGTTCCGAGGACCTCGCGCCCCTCGTCGAGCGCTCGCTGCGGATGATTCGCCGCCTCTGCCCGCCCAACGTCGAGATCCGTTTCGATCCGCGCGGACAGCAAATCCACGTCCTCGCCGACGGCAGCCACCTCGAACAGGCCCTCATCAACCTCGTCCTCAACGCCCGTGATGCCATGCCCGACGGGGGCCGCATCACCATCGACATCAGCGAAGTCGAAATCTTCGTCGACCGGGAGGGCGAGGGCGGCGAGAAAAAGGGGCGCTTCGGCTGTATCCGGGTCTCCGACACCGGGATCGGCATGTCCGAAGAAGTCCTCAAGCGCGCCTACGAACCCTTCTTCACCACCAAAGACGTCGGTGAGGGCTCGGGTCTGGGCCTCTCCATGGTCCATGGCATCGTGCAACAACATGGTGGGTTCATGCAGATCGACTCCGAGCCGGGACGCGGCACCTCCGTCTCCGTCCACATCCCCATCGACCCGAACGCCGCCACCGACTCTCCCGCCGACGGGGAGGCCGAAGAAGCCCCTGCCGGCGGCACCATCGGCAAACGCACCATCCTCGTCGCCGAAGACGATCCTTCTGTGCGCAACCTCATGATCCGGCTGCTGCGCAAGGCCGGGCACGAGGTGCTCGTCGCCACCGACGGCACCGAAGCCTGCGACCTCGTCGACCTTCAGCCCGCGCGCATCGACCTGCTCCTCACCGACATCGTCATGCCCGACATCGACGGCGTCGCCGTCGCCCACTACCTGCGCTCGAAACTCCCGGGCGTCCCGGTCATCTTCTGCACCGGCCA
>RFJS01000430.1 GCA_003694825.1 Verrucomicrobiota bacterium
ACCCGACGCGCCGTGGCTGTGCGTCGGATCGATCGAACCGCGCAAAAACCACGCAGCCCTTCTCGACGCCTACCTCACCTACCGCGGACTTGTCGAAGAGCCGCGCCCTCTCGTCATCGCCGGCGGCCGTGGCTGGTCGAGCCAGGCGATTCACGCCCGCTTCGACGCGCTCCGGGACCGGGGCGTCCGCTACCTCGGCTACGTGCCCGACGAAGACCTGCCGGACCTCTACGGGCGAGCCTTCGCCCTCATTCAGCCCAGCTGGCACGAAGGCTTCGGCCTGCCGGTCGTCGAGGCCATGGGCTTCGGCACACCGGTGCTCTGTTCCGACATCCCCACGCTGCGGGAAGTGGCCGCCCCGGCCGCACTGTTCTTTCCGCCGCACTCCCCTGATCATCTCGCCCAGCTCATGGCCCGCCTCGAAGAAGATCCCGCGCTCGTCTCCGATCTCTCTCGACGGTCGGCCGACCGCGCCGGCGCATTCTCCTGGCAGAAGACCGCGGCCGCAGCCGTTGCATTCTACCGGCACATCTGCGAAACCGTCCCTCCGCTACGTTGACACCGACCGGCCATGCCGTCCGCTCCGGAAATCCTCTTTCACATCGACGAGCCCATCCGCTGGGACAACCCCGTCCCGCTCATCCTTGCCCGCGGCTGGTGCTTCGCGCGCGGCGGCGTCCCCGTCACTCACATTCGCGCGATCACCGACGACGGCGCCTGGGATGGCGTGCACGGCCTGCCACGCCCCGACGTCGCCGCTGCCTTCGACCACGCGCCCGGCTCCGCTGAGAGCGGATGGACCCTGCGTATCCCCCGACCGGAAACAATTCCCGGAAGAATTGTATTCGAAGTCTGGCTCGAAAATGAGCAATCTATCGCGATTCGCGAGGTCACCGTCACCGCCCCCCACCCGTCGTCATGACCACGCTCTCGGTCATCATCCCCTGCTACAACGAGCGCGATACGATTCTCACCATCGTGCGCGCCGTCCGTGACGCCGAGGTCCAGCCCCCCGAAATCATCGTCGTCGACGATTGTTCGACCGACGGCACCCGCGAAATCCTCGAGCGCGACGTCGCCCCACTGGTCGACCGCATCATCTACCACGATGTGAACCGCGGCAAAGGCGCCGCTCTGCGCACCGGCATCGCCGCCGCCACCGGCGATATCATCATCATCCAGGACGCCGACCTCGAATACGACCCGCGCGAATACCCGAACCTCCTCCGGCCCATCCTCGAGGGAAAAGCCGACGTCGTTTACGGTTCCCGCTTCATGGGCGGCGGACCGCATCGCGTCGTCTACTTCTGGCACATGGTTGGCAATCGCTTCCTCACACTGATCTCCAACATGTTCACCAACATCAACCTCACGGACATGGAAACCTGCTACAAAGTCTTCCGCCGCGAGGTTCTCGAGAAGATCACCATCGAGGAGGATCGCTTCGGCTTCGAGCCCGAGATCACCGCCAAGATCGCGAAGCTCGACTGCGTGATCTACGAGGTGGGCATCGCCTACTACGGCCGCACCTACGCCGAAGGCAAAAAGATCGGCTGGCGCGACGGCATCCGCGCCATCTACGCCATCATCAAATACAACCTGTTTCGTTGACCCCGTGCCGCTGACGCCTCGGAGTAGTCGGCGTTCATGAACGTCCTGTTCGTCAACTACGGCGACTTCACCACCAACAGCCTCAACCACATCGGCGGCTTCGCCAACACCCTTTGCCGCCGAGGTCACGCCTGCGCCGTCGCCGTTCCCTTCCGGCCGGAGACGGTCGATTCCCTCCCCTCGGCCCTCTTCATCCCGGTCGCATTTGCGAAGGCCCTCGAGCGCCCGCACCTCTTTCCCGACGGCCGCGGCCCCGACATCATCCACGCCTGGACCCCTCGCGAGTGGGTCCGCGAATTCGTCGTCGCCTACCAGGCGAAACTCGAGAAACCCGCCCGCCTGATCGTCCATCTCGAAGACAACGAAGCCTACCTCATCGAAGCCTTCACCGGCCTCTCCATCGAGGAGCTGCTCCGCCTCCCCGAAACCGAGCGGGCCCGCCGCCTCTCCGGTGCGCTCAGTCACCCCCTCCGCCGGGAAAACCTCCTGCGCCTCGCCGACGCGGTCACGGTCATCGAAGAACGCCTCCGCGAACACGTGCCGCCGGACACGCCCACCCACCTGCTCCTTCCCGGGCTCGATCCAGCCTTCGTCGCCCCGCTTCGGCCGGACCCCGCCCTGCGCGGCGAGCTTGGCATCGGTCCGGACGAACGCGTCATCACCTTCACCGGCAGCACCTCCTTCGCCAGCGAGCCGGAAATCCGCGAACTCTATCTTGCCGTCGCCCGCCTCAACGAACTCGGGCATCCCACCCGCCTCATTCGCACCGGCTACTCCTCACCGCAATTTCGCGACAGTCTCCCCTCGGCTGTCGCGCGCCATGTGATCGACCTCGGCATCATCGAAAAGCACCGTCTTCCCGGTCTCCTCGCCCTCGCCGACGCCCTCGTCCAGCCCGGACGCCCCGGCCCCTTCAACGACTACCGGCTGCCCTCCAAGCTCCCCGAGTTCCTCGCCAGCGGCCGTCCCGTCGTCACCCCGGCGAGCAACCTCGGCCTGCGCCTGCGCGATGGCGAACA
>RFJS01000062.1 GCA_003694825.1 Verrucomicrobiota bacterium
ATTCGCCTGAGCCTCGAACAGTGCTTTCAGGCCCTCGCCGCGCTCGGTCACGAACGGGCGCGAATAATCGCAGATGACATTCAATTGGGGAAGAAAAGCAGATGGCGCCAGGCGACGGAAAAACGCAACACGAGCATTCTGGCGCATGGCACACAGCCGATTGGAAAGGACGGATTCGAAGAAATGAAGACTCTCGCCCGGGAATTCCTCGGCTTTGATCTTTCAACCCAGCGAAACCCGATCCCTCCGTTGGACCCAGCGTGGTTTCAGTGAACCCGGGTCACATTCATCGCGCCCCCAGGTTGTAATGTCACTTTCCGCCCGCGGTATAATTGATCGCGGGCGAATCGTTTGACTCCGACATGTCCACCGCCCCCACCCTTCTTATCTCCCTCGGCACTTCCCCGGCCATCGTCCCGGAGGCGTTTCTCCTGCCCGATGTCGATTTCGCTGCCGTGCATGTTCTCACAACGGCAAAGCCCGATGTCGCTCTCGTTCAGGCGTTCTTCGCGCAACATGCGCCCGCAATACCACTGAGCATCACCCGGGTCGCCGACTTCACCGATTTCACCTCCGAGGCAGACCACTTCCTTTTCGAGGAAGTGATGTATCGATGGTTTATCGACACACGCACACCGCCCGACACTCGCTACGTCTGCCTCTCCGGCGGCTTCAAGACGATGTCTGCCGCCATGCAAAAAGCCGCTGCGGTTCTCGGCGCGGCTCAGGTCTTTCACGTCCTCGCAGAGAACGACTATAAGAATCCGGATGGGCGCCCCCGTCCGCCAGCGACGGTCGACGAAATTCTCGAAACCCGCGATCGCGGCCATATTCACTGGATCCGCCTCGGTGCCGAAAGTGGCTGGCCGCAGCTGCGTCACATCGGCCCGCCCGACTATCCGCTCCAGATCACCGGAACGGATGGGCTGGTTCGCCACGTGCGCGCTCCTGACCATCGTTTTCGCGAACACCTCCAGGAGATCGTCGAACGCAGTCACCGCATCGCTGGCGCCTGGGACAAACTCTCCGACCTTCCTTTCGCCGATCTCGCGACCTGGCCCGAACCTGTCCTCACCTGGCTCAACGAGCCGGTCACACCCTACGCGGAAGCCGACCAGCGCTGGATCCGCGACCTGCCCAAGGTCGAACTGCACTGCCACCTCGGCGGCTTCGGCACCCACGGCGAGACCCTTGCGGAAATTCGTGCCGCCGCGGAAACGCCCGCCAAACTCCCGCCGCTCAAAGACTGCACCCCACCTTCCGGCTGGCCCGAGCCCGCCACCCCCATCGGCCTCGAAGCCTACATGCCCCTCGGCGACAACAACGGATCGGCCCTGCTCCGCGACCCGGGCTGCCTGCGCCGGCATATTGAGCTTTTGTATCAACATCTCTGTGATCAGAATATCGTCTACGCCGAGATCCGCTGCTCTCCGGCCAACTATGCCGACCCCTCCCGCGACCGCTCCCCCTGGGACGTCCTCACCGACATCCGCAACACCTTCCAACGCTGTATGGAAGACACGGTAGCAGCAGGCTGCCAGTCTGCTGTGGCAAGCGTCAGCGCGTCGGTAGCAGCAGGCTGCCAGCCTGCTGAAACAGCTCCTAACCCGGACAGTCATTCTGAGGCATCGAGGGCAGGCAGGCTGCCTGCCCCCACCCTGCGTCGCTTCATCCCTTTCCGAGAGAACGCCGACTACACGCAGACCTGGCGCGACCTTCCCCACCGCGACCAGACGGGTGCCACGGCTTTTGTCACGTTCCGGCTCGCCGACTCGCTCCCGAAGGAGCGCCTGGCGGCCTGGTTCAGGGAACAGCAGACCTTTATCGAAACACACCCCAAACCGTGGGACGCCCGAACCGCCGAAACCTACCGCCGACGCTTTCCTGAAAGGCTCGAAAGCTGGCTCGACGAGGCACACGGGGAATGCCTGCTGCGTGATCCTGTGGCAGCCGACATTATTGAAGAAGCCCTCCGGCACTTTGACGGCGAGCGCTACATCCTCGACACCTACGTCATCATGCCCAACCACGTGCATGTCCTGGTGAAGCCGCTCCCGGGCCACACGCTGCGCCAGATCATCCACACCTGGAAATCCTACACAGCCAGACGCATCAACGAAGCTCTTGGTCGAACCGGCAGCGTATGGCAGGAGGAATCTTTCGACCACCTCGTGCGGAGTGCGAAAAAGCTCCAACACTTTCGCGACTACATCGCGCAAAACCCGGGCCGTGCGTCTCTCAAGACCGGATACCGGATCGGCCAAGGTATCGGCCTGTTCACCGAAAGTGACAACCCGGTAGCAGCAGGCTGCCAGTCTGCCGAACCGAACGTCGTCCCGGGCAGGCAACCTGGCAGCCAAAGGGCAGGCAGGCTGCCTGCCCCCACCCCGCGCTGCCACGTCAACCTCATCCTCATCGCCACCCGCCGCGACAAGGGGGACTACCGCGCCGCCATCGCCCGCCATCTCAGCCTCGCTGTCGCCGCCGCCGAACACTGGACCGACGAGACCACCTGCCGCGTCGTCGGCGTCGATCTCGCCGGCTATGAAAACGTCACCACCCGCGCGCACTACTTCCGGGAGGAATTCACCGCCATTCATCGTTGCGGCCTCGCGCTCACCGTGCACGCCGGCGAAAACGACGACGCCGAAGGTATCTGGCGCGCTGTCTTCGACCTCAACGCTCGCCGTCTCGGCCATGCCCTGCACCTCATCGAATCGCCCGAACTCATCCGCTCCGTCGCGGACCGCGGCATCGCCGTCGAGATGTGCCCCTACGCCAACCTTCAGATCCACGGCTATCCCGTTGTGGCAGCAGGCAGCCTGCCTGCTGCCACCAGGGCAGGCAAGCTGCCTGCCCCCACCTCCACCTACCCACTCCTCGACTACCTGCGTGCCGGCGTGCGTGTCACGGTCAATACCGACAACATCGGCATCTCCGCCGCCTCGCTCACCGACAACCTCCTGCTCGCCGCCCGGCTCTGCCCCCGGCTCACCCGCCTCGACATCCTGCGGCTCCAGCGCCATGCCGCCGAGGCCGCCTTCACCTCACAAACCGAACGCGCCCGTCTCATCGCCCGCCTCTCGGCAAACATCCCGCAGCCGTGACCTCCCCCGACGTCGAACACATCCTCTGCGCCCGCACCGCCGACCTCCCGCCGGCCTGGCTCCCGCCCCACGGTGCCCTGCCTCTCGATGAGGGCGCCCTGCTCGACACCCTCGAGCGCACCGAACCGCACTGGCTGCCCCGCCCGGCCGCGGAATCCGATCCCACCCACAAACAGTGGATCCCCTACATCCTCCTCTGCACACGCGACGATCTTCTCGCCGTCTATCCGCGCCGCGGCAGTGAAACCCGACTCCACGGCCTCTGGTCCTGCGGCATCGGCGGCCACATCAATCCCGTCGACCAACCGCCCGACACCGCCGCCGCCGACCGCCGCGCCTTCTGGCAGCGCACACTCCACAACGGACTTCAGCGCGAACTGCGCGAAGAGTTTCCGTCGGCCGCGGCGGGCATCACC
>RFJS01000431.1 GCA_003694825.1 Verrucomicrobiota bacterium
CCGCGCTTCGTGCGCGAGGGCGACGTCATCGAATTCACCGTCAAGGTCACCAACCGCACCGACGCGCCGCAAGCCGGCAGGATCCGCCTCACCTTCGCTGACGCCGCCACGCTCGAGTCGGCGGACGCAGCCATCGGCAATGCGACGCCGGAGCGGACCTTCTCCCTCCCGCCCCGGGCCTCCCGCAGCTACGCCTGGCGCCTTGCCATCCCGGATTCGACCGGGTTCCTCATCTACCGGGCTGTCGCCGCCACCGAGCACCACAGCGACGGCGAAGAGGGATTCCTCCCGGTCCTCAGCCGCAAAACGCTCGTGACCGAGTCGCTCCCGCTGACCGTGCGCGGCACGGGGCCAAAGACATTCACATTCGCCAGGCTTCTCGCCGCGGATGCCTTCGACACACTGCAGCATCGCTCCCTCACGATCGAGATGACGTCGAACCCCGCCTGGTACGCCGTCCTGGCCCTGCCCTATCTCATGGAATTCCCCCATGCGTGCAGCGAACAGATCTTCAACCGTCTCTATGCCAACGCCCTCGCCCGGCATATCGCCGATTCGGACCCGCGGATCCGGCGCGTCTTCGAACTCTGGCGCAACACCCCCGCGCTCGACAGCCCGCTGGAAAAAAACACCGAGCTCAAGGCGGTGATGCTCGAGGAGACGCCCTGGCTGCGCGAAGCCGCCGACGAGAGCCAGGCCCGCCGCCACCTCGCCCTGCTCTTCGACGAGAACCACATCGACGACCAGCTCGCCCGGGCATTCACCCAGCTCGCCGAGCAACAGCGCGACGACGGCTTCTGGCCGTGGTTCCCCGGCGGTCCGGGAAACGAATACATCACCCTCTACATCGTCACCGGTTTCGGACGCCTCCGCCACCTCGGCGTCGATATCGACCTCTCGCCCGCACGCAAAGCCCTGCCCGGCCTCGACCGCTGGATGACCGGCAAATTCCTCGAACAACCCCAACCGGCGCCCACCCCGATCGAAGTGCTCTACCTCTACGCCCGCAGCTTCTTCCTCGAGGACGCCCCGCCGGACGCCGACCTCCGCGCCCTGCTCGATAGAAACCTCGAGCGCCTGCGTCATGGCTGGCCCCAGCTCGACTCCCGCCAGAGCCGGGCTCACGCCGCTCTTGCATTGCAGCGCTTCGGCGATGCCGAAACCGCCCGCAACATCCTCCGCTCCCTGCGGGAGTATGCCCTCGTCGACGACGAACTCGGCATGTATTGGAATGATACCGACGAGCCCTGGCGTTGGCACCGCGCTCCGATCGAGACGCAAGCCATGATGATCGAGGCCTTCGACGAAATCGCGCACGACCACGACGCCGTGGAAGCCTGCAAGCTCTGGCTGCTCAACCAGAAGCGGACGCAAAACTGGAAAACCACCAAAGCCACCGCCGACGCCGTCTACGCCCTGCTCCTGCGCGGCACCGATCTCCTCGCGAACAACCCGCGCCTCGACGTCACCATCGGCGGGCGTCCCCTCGAACCGACGGCCGTCGAGGCCGGCACCGGCTTTTTCGAGAAACGTTTCGGCCCCGGCCAGATCGCGCCCGAGATGGGCCGCATCACCATCGACAAAGCCGGCGAAGGTGTGAGCTGGGGCGCGGTGCACTGGCAGTATCTCGAGGACATCGACCGCATCACGCCCCATGCCGGCACACCGCTCTCCCTGGAAAAATCGGTATTCGTCCGGAAGCACACCGACCGGGGGACCGAGCTGCAGCCGCTCAACGGCCCCGTGGCCGTGGGCGATGAACTCGTCGTGCGCCTGGTTCTGCGCGCCGACCGCGACATGGAATACCTCCACCTGAAAGACCAGCGCGGCAGCGGCACCGAGCCGGTCAACGTCCTCAGCGGCTACCGCTACCAGGACGGCCTCGCCTACTACGAGAGCACCCGCGACACCGCCAGCCACTTCTTCATCGACTACCTGCCCCGGGGCACCTATGTATTCGAATACTCGACACGCGTCCAGCTCCGCGGCCGCTACCAGAGCGGCATCGCCGAGATCCAGTGCATGTATGCGCCGGAGTTCAACAGTCACTCCGGAAGCATCACCATCGAAGCACGGTAGCCGCCACCGCGCGGCCTTCGCCCCTGTTTGCGTCGGGATGGAGCGCAGACAGCGCGCCGCCACGCCGGCGGCAGCACGGCCGCGCCGCCGTCGCACGGGCTTTCCTTTCTCGTCCGGCTATTCCGCCTTTTCCCAGCCGAGTCTCTTCTCGGTTTCGAAATCCTCGTTGGTGCGCTTCACGACCAGCCAGGTCGACACGACAAAAATCCCGAGGTTGAGCAAACCGAGCAGCGGCTCACCCAACAGAAGTTTGCCGATGGCAAAGATCAGGCTGAGGATCGACGCTGCGGCCAGCGCCCAGGAACCGAGGATACGGCCGAGCGTCTCCGGAGAGTCGTAGTCGATGCCCGCCTTCTCCAGCACCGGACGCCA
>RFJS01000063.1 GCA_003694825.1 Verrucomicrobiota bacterium
CTCGGATACGTAGAGATGATTTCCACGTCATATTCGCGCCGAATGCGCTCCTGGATGATCTCCATGTGGAGCAGTCCGAGGAAGCCACAGCGGAATCCGAACCCGAGCGCCACGGACGACTCCGCCTGATAGACGAAGGCGGCGTCATTGAGGCGAAGGCGGGCGAGACTGGCCTTGAGCTTTTCGTAGTTTGAGGTGTCGAGCGGGTAGATGCCGCTGAAAACCATCGGGCGAACCTCCTTGTAGCCCGGAAGCATGTCCCTGGCGGGGTTGGTCGCCGACGTGATGGTGTCGCCGATACGAATGTCGGAAACGTTCTTGATGTTGCAGACGATGTAGCCGACATCGCCGGCTTCGAGGCAGTCGACCGGAGTCATCTTCGGCGTGAAGATCCCGACCTCCTTGACCTCGGTGCGGGATTCGTCGCTCATCATCATGACCGTGTCCCTGGCCCGGACGGAACCGGAGAACACGCGTCCGTAGATGATCACGCCGCGATAGGCGTCGTAGACGCAATCGAAGATGAGAATGCGCGTGCCGGCATAGTCCGCCCATCGCGGCGGCGAGATGCGATGGACGACGGCCTCAAGGATCTCCTCGATGCCGATGCCGGCTTTGCCGCTGGCGAGGATCGCCTCTTCCGCGGGGATGGCGAGGATGTCCTCGAGCTGGCGGGTGCAGGTCTCGAGGTCGGCGCCGGGCAGGTCGATCTTGTTGATGACCGGAATCACCGCGAGGTTCTGCTCGAAAGCGAGATGGGCATTGGCCACGGTCTGAGCCTCCACGCCCTGGGCGGCATCGATGAGCAGCAAAGCGCCCTCGCAGGCGGCAAGACTGCGCGAAACTTCGTAGGAAAAGTCCACGTGCCCCGGCGTGTCCATGAGGTTGAGACGGTAGACCTTCCCATCCTTCGCCCGGTAATCCATCGTCACCGGATGGCTTTTGATCGTGATGCCGCGCTCGCGCTCGAGGTCCATCGAATCGAGGTGCTGCTCCGTCAATACCCGTTGGGAAACGGTATTGGTGTATTCGAGCAGGCGATCGGAGAGCGTCGTCTTGCCGTGATCGACGTGGGCGATGATGCAGAAGTTCCGCTTGTGGTCTTCGGACATCCGTGGAGAGAAAAAGGCAGTCTGGCTCGGGAGTGAAGCGCGGGCCGCGCCGGCATCAGGCCAGCGCGGCGAGATCGGCGAATTCGGAAACCGAAGTCACTTTCCAGGCGCGGTCGGTGCGGCGGGCGAGACCCGCGAGGATCTTGCCCGGCCCGAACTCGATGAACTGGTCGGCGCCGTTGGCGACGGCTTCGCGCATGCAGGCTTCCCAGAGCACCGGGGAGACGACCTGGCGCACGAGCGCTTCGCGAATGGCGTCCGGCTCGGAGACGGGCTTGCCCGTCGTGTTGGTGATGACGGTGAACCGCGGCGTCTGGAACGCCACGCCGGAGAGAAACTCGGCAAACGCCGCCCGGGCCGGTTCCATGAGGCGGCTGTGGTAGGCCCCGGCGACATTGAGGGGGATCACGCGGCGAAACCCGGCGGCCCTGGCCGCCTCGACCGCGGCGGCGACCTTTTCCTTCTCGCCGGAAATCACGATCTGGCCGGGGCAGTTGAGATTGGCCATCTCCACATCGTGAGCACGGCACAATTCCTCCACCCGGGCAGGCTCCTCCCCGATCACCGATGCCATCGTGCCGGAGGTTTGTTTGCAGGCCATTTGCATGAGCCGGCCGCGTTCGGCGACGACGCGCAATCCGGTTTCGAAATCGAAGACGCCCGCGGCCGTGAGCGCGGTGACCTCTCCGAGGCTCAGGCCGAGCGCGAAGCGGATGTCGCCGGTCTTGCCGGCTTCCTCCGCGAGCTTGAACAGGGCATACCCGTGAACGAAGAGCGCGGGCTGGCAGACACGCGTCTGCACCAGTTCCTCGGCCGGTCCCTCGAAGGAAATCTTCGAGAGCGACCAGCCGAGCACCTCGTCCGCTTTCTCATAGAGCGCGCGGGCGGTGGCGTTGTTTTCGACCAGGCTGCGGCCCATGCCGACCTCCTGGGCGCCTTGTCCGGAAAAGATTGCTGCAGTAGCCATGGGAAGAACCGTGGAACATGCTGGGCGGTTCTCGGTTGGTCCAGCAGGAAAAACCCGGACATGCGGAGCGGCTTGCGGCGGGACGCACAGAGCCTGCGGGCGCGGAAACCGCCGCCTCCCCCGGACTGTTTTCCGGGCGGTGGCGGCAAATCCGCGAGCGCGGTCTTTCCGGACGCCGAACCGTCTCTCAGCCGAGGATGCGCTTGCCCTCGTTGACGAAGATGCCCTTGAGGTTCATCTCGAGGGCCTGCGGGTTCGGGGAAACCTTCATGGCGTCGCCTTTGGCGACATATCCGCCCTTCACGAGGCGGTAGAGATCCTTGTTGAACGAGTGCGAGCCGCTCTCCTCGCCGCTGTCGAGGCACGCGGGGAGCTTGTCGAATTCGCCTTCCTGGATGAGCGTTTTCACCACTGGATCCGCGACGAGAATCTCCATCGCCGGCATGCGGCCGCCGCCCTCGAGCGCGGGCAGCAGGCGCTGGACGACGATGCCCCGCAGCGAGAGGGCGAGCTGGCGGCGCACCTGCAACTGCTGCTCGGGCGGGAAAAATTCGAAAAGCCGGATGACCGCCTGATGCGCCGTCGACGCGTGCAGCGTGGAGATCACGAGGTGTCCGGTCTCCGCGGCGGAGAGCGCGGTTTCGAACGTCGTTCGGTCGCGCATCTCGCCGATGAGGATAACATCCGGACTTTGGCGCAGCACGGCCTTCAGGCCGAGTTCGAACGACGGGACATCGATGCCGATCTCCCGCTGATTGAACACGCAGAGATTGTCGGTGAAGTTGTATTCGATCGGGTCCTCCATCGTCACGACGTGGCAGTCGTGATGGTGGTTGAGCCAGTTGAGCATGGCGGCGATCGTCGTGCTCTTGCCGGCACCGGTGGGGCCGCAGACGAGCACGATGCCGTCCCGGGCGACCGCGAGCTTCTTGAGCGTGTCGGGCTGCAGGTTGAGCTCCTCGAAGCTCGGGATCTCGCTCTTCACGTA
The DNA here is from genome assembly GCA_003694825.1 of Verrucomicrobiota bacterium. Lineage (GTDB taxonomy): Bacteria > Verrucomicrobiota > Verrucomicrobiia > Opitutales > Opitutaceae > J108. The sequence goes on from RFJS01000063.1 coordinate 3,068, forward strand.
GCGAAAGACCACGCTGATCGTGCCGCGCTGTTTAAAGCCGTTGACGCGGAAGCGGCCGACCTCCGGGAGTTCGTAGGCGAAATCGATCTGTCCCTCGGCCTCCATCTGATCGCGCAGGAACTCGGGGACATGCGCCTCGACAAACGCCGCCAGCGTATCGAAAGAGAGCGGGTCCATATCGACCGGCTTGAGCGACCCCTGGAGTCGCAACAGGGCGGGCTTGTCCGTCTTGCAGACAATGTCACTGGCGTTGTTCTCCACCGCGAGGCGGAGCAGGTCGTCGATGATCTGCTCACTCATCCCGTCGGTAATCGGCTGCGCGGTCGGATGGCTTGAACCCTGCGGCCCGATCCGGAGCGGAGAATTGGGTTGTCATTTCGAGTGTTCCGTCTGCTTTCGGAGCACTCGGCCCAAACCAAGGCAAACCCATGGCTTCCCAACGATTCACCGGTGTCATCACAGCACTCGTCACCCCGATGCGCGACGGCAAGGTCGCCTTCGACGAACTGCGGTCTCTGGTCAGGAAACAGATCGACGCCGGTGTCGACGCCCTCGTGCCGGTCGGCACGACCGGTGA
>RFJS01000064.1 GCA_003694825.1 Verrucomicrobiota bacterium
ACCCCGCTCGCCGCCGCCGACCGCGCTACCGTCCCCCTCCTGCGCCGCCCCCGCAGCGATCGCCTCGAGCCGGTCGACTGGCCGACCGCTATTCGCGCCTTCGTCACCCGCCTCAAAGCCATCGGGGCGGCGAACACCGCCTTCCTCTCCACCGGCCAGATCGCAACCGAGGAGATGGCCCTGCTCGGCGCGCTCTTCAAGTTCGGCATGGGCGGCCTCCACGCCGACAGCAACACCCGCCAGTGCATGGCCACCGCCCATGTCGCCTACAAACAATCCTTCGGCTTCGACGCCCCGCCCTACACCTACGCCGACTTCGAAGCCGGCGACGTGCTCGTCTTCATCGGCTCGAATCCCGCCATCGCCCACCCCATCATGTGGCAGCGGGTGATGCGCAACCCCAACCGCCCCGAGATCATCGTCATCGATCCCCGCCGCACGGAGACGGCGATGTGCGCCACCCGCCACGTGCCGATCGCCCCGCGCGGCGATCTCTGGCTGCTCTACGGCATCGCCCACGAACTCATCGCCCGCGACGCCGTCGACCGCGACTTTGTCCGCGCACACACCCGCGGCTTCGAAGCGTTTGCCGAATTCATCCGGGAGTTCCCGCCGTCGCGCTGCGCCCCGCTCTGCGGCGTATCCGATTCCACCATCCGCGAACTCGCCGGCATCATCGCCGGCGGCCGCGCCGTCTCCTTCTGGTGGACCATGGGCGTCAACCAGGGCCACCAGTCCACCCGCACCGCCCAGGCAATCATCAACCTCGCCCTCATGACCGGCAACATTGGCCGGCCCGGCACCGGCGCCAATTCGATCACCGGCCAGTGCAACGCCATGGGCTCCCGGCTCTTCTCCAACACCACCTCCCTGCTCGGCGGCCGCGACTTCGCCGACACCCGCCACCGCGCCGAAGTCCGCGAGATCCTCGGCCTCCCCGACGCCCGCATCCCCACCGAGCCGTCCCTCGCCTACGACCGCATCATCGACGCCATCGAGAGCGGCCACATCCGCGGCCTCTGGGTTGTCGCCACGAATCCGGCACATTCCTGGATCGACCACCTGCGGCTCCGTCGCCTCCGCGACAGGCTCGATTTCCTCGTCGTCCAGGACATGTATGCCACCACCGAAACCGCGCGTCTCGCCGACCTCGTGCTCCCCGCCGCCGGCTGGGGTGAAAAAGAGGGCACGCTGATCAACTCCGAACGCCGTATCAGCACGATCCGCAAGGTCGCCCGCGCTCCCGGCCAGGCCCTCAGCGACTTTCACATCTTCAAGCTCATCGCCGAGGCCTGGGGCTGCGCCGACCTCTTCCGCGACTGGCGTTCCCCCGCGGAAACTTTCCAGATCCTCAAAGCTCTCTCCCGCGGCCGCCCCTTCGACATCACCGGCATCCGCGATTACGACCACCTCGACGCCGCCGGCGGCATCCAGTGGCCCTGGCCGGAAAGCGCCGCCACCCGCGCCGATCCCGAACGCGAGCGGCGCCTCTTCGCTGATGGACGCTTCTTCACCGGCGACGGCCGCGCCGTCTTTCACTTCGATCCACCGGCCTCCCCGCCGGAGACGCCGGACGCCGCCTACCCTTTCTGGCTCAACTCCGGCCGCGGCAGCTCCGCCCAGTGGCACACCGGCACCCGCACCAACAAGAGCGACGTGCTCCGCAAGCTCGCCCCCGGCAGCCTCTACGTCGAGATCAACCCGGCCGATGCAAAACGTATGGGTATCACTTCCTCCGATACTGTCGAGATACGCTCCCGCCGCGGCGCCGTCACCGCCACCGCCTTCATCACCACGGCGACACCGCCCGGCCAGGTCTTTCTTCCCATGCACTTCGACGGCGTCAACGCGCTCACCTTTCCCGCCTTCGACCCCCACTCCCGCCAGCCCTCCTTCAAGGCCTGCGCCGTCGCCCTTGCACCGATCGCCACCGACCGACCGTCGGCTACACCAGCCGAATCCCATTCATCATTTCGATGAAAACGTTTCATTCATGAAACGCTGAAACGGCCTTCATGGGTACCGCAACTGCTCAAATGCCAGTGGTGATCGCTCCGGGACCGACC
>RFJS01000432.1 GCA_003694825.1 Verrucomicrobiota bacterium
CCGGTGGTGAAGATGCTGCGCGGCAGGAAATCACGCATCTCGAGGACGGCCTGGACCGTGCCCTTGCCGTGCGTGGAACGGTCGCCGACGATGATGGCGCGGCCGTAGTTTTGCAGGGCGCCGGCGACGATTTCCGAGGCGGAGGCGCTGTAGCGCGAGGTCAGGACCATGAGCGGTCCGTCATAGGCGACGCGCGGGTCGGGGTCGGGGCGGTTTTCGTAGCGCCCGTAGGAGTCGCGCACGATAACGACCGGCCCCTTGGGGATGAACAATCCCGTGAGATCCACCGCCTCGCTGAGAAGGCCGCCACCGTTGCGGCGCAGGTCGAGGATGATGCCTTTCACGCCGCGCGCCTTGAGTTTTTCGATCAGTTCCTCGACGTCGCGGGAAACGCTGGCGGTGAGCTCGCGCGGCTGGGTGACCTCGTCGACCGGTCCATAGAAGGAGGGGATGTCGATCACGCCGATCGGCATGGTGGTGCCGTTCGGGCCGGGGACTTCGTGGACTTCGGCGGTGGCGCGGCCGGCGTTGAGCTGGACGATGTCGCGGATGAGGGTGAGCTGTTTCTGCGTGGAGGTGTCCGCGGCGTCCGCCGGGACGATCGTCAGGGTGATCGGCGTGCCCTTCTTGCCGCGGATCATTTTCACGACCTTGCGCAGGTTCATGCCGATGATGTCCACTGGCTCCTCGCCTTCCTGCTGAACGGCGATGATCTTGTCGTTGGGGTGGAGCTGGCCCGAGAGGCTGGCGGGACCGCCGGGGATGAGCTCCTTGATCACGCAGTAGCCGTCCTCGGAGGCGAGCAGGGCGCCGATGCCGACGAGCGAGAGGCGCATCGAGATGCTGAAGTCCTCGAGGGTCTCGGCGGAGAAGAACGTCGAGTGCGGGTCATACATCCGCGTGAGAGTGGAGAGAAAGAGTTCCTGCACTTCGGGCGCCTCGATCTCTTCGAGGTTTTCCAGAAGGCGCTCGTAGCGCTTGACGACGGTCTCGCGGGCTTCGTCGAGAGTCTTGTCGTTGAGCAGATCCGGGATGAGCTCGAACTTGATGCGCTTTCGCCAAAGGTCGTCGGCCTCGGCGAGCGTCGCCGGCCACGGTTTCTCGCTGCGGTCGAACTCGTAATACTCGTCCGCGGTGAAATCGATGTCCTTTTGCAGCTCCTCTTTGATCCAGCCGATGCGTGCCTGCGCCCGCTCCTTGTAGACGGCGAAGATGCGGAAGGCGACGTCGAGGCTCCCTTCCTGGCGCAGAAGATGCGCCATGCTGGGGCCGTAGGTCGCACGGAAGGCCTTTTCGTCGGCAGCGGTGAAGAAGAGGCGCTGCTGGTCGAGGTCGCTCATGAACTCGGTGATGAGCTGCTCGAAGGTCTCGTCGGAGACGGGGTGATTGAGGTAGTGGACCTCGTCGAGCAGGGACACGACCATGCGTGTCTCTTCCTGCATGAGCGGCGTGGACCGGAAGACTTCGGCGGCCGACGCCAGGGAGAATGCGGAGGCGGCGACGAGGATCGCTGCCAGCGCTGGAAAGAATCTGCGGATCATGGACTCGGTGGAGGGAACGGTTTTGTAGGCGTCTGGACAGGGTGGCCACAGTCGGCCTGGCCTTTGCAGGCGAGGGGCTGGAAACCAAAGCGATTTATCGGTGGGTTTCAAGTGCCGTTGAGGCGACGAGACCGGTGAGGATTCGGGCGACATCGGCGCGGGTCTGGCGCATTCGCTCGCAGTGCTCGGACCAGAACGCCTCCCAGGAGGTTCCGCCGAGCCACGCCACGAGGATGCGCTGTTTTTCCGGATCTCCCGGGAGCACGGAAACACCGCGGTTTTTTTCCCGGCGCAGACGAAGTTCGATGCGCTTGAGAAAGCGGAGATGGTCGAGGATGCGGTTTGCGAGGTCGGTGGGTGCGATGCCGGCCTGCTCGAGGCGGCGCCATCCGTCCGCGGTGTTGGCGGAGCGGATCTCCGGATGGGCGCCGCCGTGGCGCAACTGGAGGATTTGCAGGGCGAATTCGATGTCGATAAGGCCGCCCGCACCGGTCTTGAATGCGCGCTCGGGCGGGTTGACACGGTCGCGCTCCCGCTGCACTCGCAAGCGCATGGCCCACAGCGCGGTGGCCTGCTCGGCCGTCAAGGACGGGGCG
>RFJS01000433.1 GCA_003694825.1 Verrucomicrobiota bacterium
GGCAGCCAGGCGCCGGCCGCACCCGGCCAGTCCGTCCCGGTGCCGACGCGGCCCGGCCAGTCCGCCCCAGCCACGCCCACGGCCCCGGGGCTTCCCGCCGAGGGCCCTGTTCCGGCCGACGGTGCCCCGAAGGGAGCGGTGCCGGCCGCCGCTGCGACAGCGCCGGCTCAGTCCCTCGCCGGGGCGGCGGAAGCCGCTGCCGCCGAGGTCGGAAAAGGCGAGACCAGGAAGGCGGCAAAATCTGCCGCTTCGGCGCCAGCCGTCATCCCGCAAGATGGAGGCGAAAAACAAAAAGATTTTTTATTTATTGGTAATAAGGGAGTTGCGGAGAATGTAAAGGATTCTGGCACCGCCTCTGCTTTGGGGGAAGGCACGATGAAACCGCCCTTGCCGACCCCAAAATTCGCCACCGGTGGCAGCCGAATCACCCAGCCCGAGAATCGGGGGATCGGTGCGTCGAGTGAGGGCGTAAACTTTTCTGTTAGCTGGAAGGGTTGGACCAATGGCGGCGGAGAGCGCGCCTCTACCGCCGCCCAATTTTCGCGACTGGCCGAAGGTATGCCGGTTGCGCCACAACAACACACGTTCACTGGTTCGCCGTCGCTGTCGGCTGTCCGGGGTGCTGCCCCGGCCACACCGGCGGCGGCGGCTGGCCCGGTGTTCACCGTCAGCCAGGGCGAGTCCGTCGTCGGCCCGATGAACGCGGCCATCGAGCGGATCGTCTCCCGCGGGCTCGACCAGCTCTCCGTCACGGTCCGGTTCGAGAGTGGTGGCAGTGTCTCGATCAAGCTGGCCATGCGCGGCGGCGAGATCGCCACCCACATTCACACCGACCTCCCGGGGCTCGAGCAGGGCCTGCGCGCCTCCTGGAACCAGCTCGCCCACGACTGGGAAGGCCGCGGCTGGAAACTCGCCAACCCCTCCTTCTCCACCGGCGCGCAGACGGACGATTCCGGACACGGCGCCCGCCAGCATGCCTCCCGTGGTGACGAGCGCGGCGAGCCCGGCTTCGGCTCCGGCTCTCGGGATTTCAACTCTGCATGGACGCAATCCATCCGCACCGACGGCAGTATCCGCTCCGCCGCCCATCGGGCCCGTCCGGCCACTCACCCCGTCAGCGGTGATAAGGCCGGGCTGCACACCTGGGCCTGAATCAGCCAACAAACCATGAATATCACCCCCACTTCAGCAACCTCGGCCCTCGCGCAGAGCCTGCCCGGCTCGGAGCGCATGCCGAAACAATCTCTGGGGCAGGACGACTACCTGCGCCTGCTCAGCGTTCAGTTCGCCACTCAGGATCCTCTCAATCCGGTCGACGACACCTCTTTCATCGCGGAGATGGCCAATTTCACCTCGCTGGAGACTTCCGCGAAGCTCGCCGCCGAGTTCGAGCGCTTCGCCGACCAGTCTCTCATCAGCTCGGCCAACGCGCTGCTCGGTCGGGTCGTCACCGTCGATCCGGCCGAGGGAGAGCCCGTCTCCGGCGTCGTCTCGGCTGTCCGCACGACCGATGAAGGCCCGCTGCTCACCGTCAACGGTGGCGAATACGCCGTCTCCGATGTCCGGCGAGTCGAGCTTTCCGGCAATTCCACGACAGAAACCTCAACCCAACCGTAAACATGGCACTCATCGGATCACTCAACAGCGGTATCAGCGCCCTGCGCAACTTCGCGCGCGGCCTCGAAGTCATCGGCAACAA
>RFJS01000434.1 GCA_003694825.1 Verrucomicrobiota bacterium
AGGCAGTGAAACGATGAAAGCCACCGACTGGATACCGGCCGTGGACATCGCCGAAGACGAGAAGGCCTACATCATCAAAGCCGAGCTGCCTGAAGTCGCCAAGGAAGACGTCAAGGCGACGATGGAGCGCGGCGTTCTCACCATCAGCGGCGAGCGCAAGCTCGAGAAGGAGGAGAAGGGCAAGAAGTTCCACCGCATCGAGCGCGCCTATGGCCACTTCGCCCGGAGCTTCAATCTCCCCGAGGATGGCGATGTGGCCAATATCACCGCGACGCAGAAGAACGGCGTGCTCACGGTCGTCGTGCCGAAGGCCCCGCAATCGACGCCACGGCAGATCGACGTGAAAGTCTCCTGAGCCCGGGGAGGTTGGCACCATGCGTTGGCGCACCGTCATTCTCCCGCTCTTCGCGGTTGGAGCGCTGGCCGTCGGCGTCCTCGCGCCGGCTGCCGGCACCGCCACTTCGGCCGGTGCCGGCGATGAGGCGGCGCAAGCCGACGACACGGTGGTTCTGCAGGTGCGCGTCGAGGTGCCTCCCTTCTGGGATCCCTTCCTCGACGACCGTGTCGCCGAGGCATTCGTCGACCGACTCCGCGCCTCGATGAAGGTGCTCGGCTACCACGGCAAAGTCTTCTTCGTCGGCCCGGACGCGATGGTCGATCCGAAGACGCCGCAGGTGACGATCAGCCTCGTCGAGTGGCGCATCAATCACCTCGGCGACATCGCCTGCTAATTCGTCGCCTACCTGCAGACGCCGACCGCGATCAAGCAACTCGGCTTCTACACCAACCGGACGATGGTTCCCATGGTTGATCCCGACCGCTTCGGCCTGACCCGCGTCTTCGAAGAGGCGGCCGAAGGGGCCGTGCGCAAACTCGCCCGGGACATCGCCCGTTCAGAACTGCTCGGTGGCTTCGATACGCCCGCCGAAGGCGAGGCCCCCACAGGGGCTTCCAATCAACCCACCACTCCCGCAAAGCAATGATCCGCTTCTTCTTCCAGGAAACCACATCCGCCGGCGAGCGCCACGCCGCTCAGGTGGCCCTCTCGGCCGCCGCCTCCGGCGCCAGCCTGCTGCTCGCCGGCATCCTTGTCATCCTCTTCCCGCAGATCCTCGCCTGGATCATTGCGGGAGTGATGATCTTTGGCGGCTGCATGCTGCTCGGGCTCGCCTGGGCCGCGTGGCGCAGCATCCGCCGACGTCCATTTTCCGACGACGATATCTGGTATCCATGATGCCGGACATCTCCCACCGATCCGGAAACCTCCACATTCCTGTTCCCGAGGAGACACATGGCATGAAACACAAATACACCCGCCGACAAACCACTTTCCCCTCTCCGCTCATTGCACTCGCGACCGTATTGGCGCTTCTGTTCCTCGCGCCACCCGCCTGTGCAAAGTCACTGCCCGAGTTGAAAATCGACGAGTCTCCGCTCGCGGACGACCCCGGCATCCCCAGCCTCGCTCCGATCGTCGCCAAGGCCTCGCCGAGCGTCGTCAACATCTACACCGCCAAAACCGTGCGCGAGCGTCCCGCCTACTCGCCGTTTTTCGACGATCCGTTTTTCCGTGAATTCTTCGGCATCCCTTACGACCGCGTGCCCCGTGAGCGGCGCGAACAGGCTCTCGGCTCCGGCGTGATCGTCAGTGCCGACGGCTACATTCTCACCAACAACCATGTCGTCGACGGCGCCGACGAGATCCGTATCGTGCTTCCTGAGACCAACGAGAACTTCGATGCCGAAATCGTCGGCACCGACCCGAAGACCGACATCGCCGTGCTCAAGGTCGATGCCGACAAACCTCTGCCGGCCATCACCATCGCCAACAGCGACACGCTGCGCGTCGGCGACTACGTGATCGCCATCGGCAATCCCCTTGGTGTCGGACAGACCGTCACCTCCGGCATCGTCAGCGCCCTCGGCCGCGGCGGGATCGGCCTGGTTGACTACGAGGACTTCATCCAGACCGACGCTTCCATCAATCCCGGCAACTCCGGCGGTGCCCTCGTCGACATGAAAGGCCGCCTCGTCGGCATCAACACCGCCATCCTCAGCCGCAGCGGCGGCAGCCAGGGAATCGGCTTTGCCGTCCCCAGCAACCTCGCCCGCTCGGTCATGGAGAGCATCATCGAATATGGTGAAGTGCGCCGCGGCTACCTCGGCGTCCTCATTCAGCCGGTCACACCTGAACTTGCCGAAGAGTTCGGCCTCGAAGAAAACCACGGCGCGCTCATCGGTGATGTCACCCCCGGCTCGCCCGCCGACAAGGCCGGCCTCGAACCCGGTGACGTCGTCCTGGCTTTCAACGGACAAAAGGTCCACGACAGCCGTCAACTCCAGATCCTCGTCGCGCAGTCGCGCCCCGGCACCACCGCCGAGCTGACGATCATCCGCGATGGCCGGGAGAAGACCATCGAAGTCGAGCTCGGTGAACTCGACGGCGGCGGCCTCGCCCGCGCCGATGGACGTTCCGGCCTCCGGCGCGACAGCGGCCGTGATCCTCTCGACGGCATCACCGTGGACGATCTCGACTACCGCACCCGCCGCCAGTTCGGCATTCCGCGGCAGGTCACCGGCGCGCTCGTTGTCGACGTCGATCCCAACTCGCCTGCCGCTGCCGCCGGCCTGCGTCCCGGCGATGTCATCGTGGAAATCAACCGCCAGCCGGTCGAAGACGCCGACCATGCCGTGCGCCTCTCGGAGCGCATCGAAGGCAGCCGCGTCCTCCTGCGCGTCTGGAGCAACGGCATGAGCCGCTACCTCGTGATCGATGCCAATCGCTGACCACCATGAAAAAGAAAGCTTCCAGAAAAGAACAACAAACCACTGAACCCAACAGCGTCCATCAGGTGGATACGCCGGCCGCCGACACCGGCACCACGCCGGCGGAAGCGGCGGATCGGCCCACCCACATCTCCTGGAACATCGTCGCCCGCGGCGTGCGCGTCACCTCTCTGCTCCAGGAGAAGATCCGCAAGCGCAACGGCAAGTTCGAGAAGCACCTGAAGCGCTTCCCCATCGACGCGGTGCACCTCCACATCGCGCTCGAGAAAAATCCGGGTGAGCCGCCCTACTCGGCCGCGCTCTCCCTGCGCCTGCCGAGCACGGTGCTGCACGCCGTCAAATTTCACGACAGCGCCCTGAGCGCCTTCGAGGAGGCAAGCGACGTGCTCCTGCGGCAGCTCGTCGAGCACAAGAGGGATCTCCGCCGCGAGGCCGAGTGGAAGCGTCACAAGCGCCGCACCGGCGCCCGCCCGAAGGGCAAGCCCCGGTTTGCCCCCGAACCGATGGCGGAGGGCACCGGACCGCAATCGCAGACCGATGTCATGCGCGATCTCGCGGCCCGCCACTACCGCAAACTCCGCCAGCACGTGCGCCGCCTGCTCTGGCATGACGCCATGGCCGGCGAGATCCCCTGGGGCGCGATCGACGACCGGGCCGTCGTCGACGAGTCGATCGAGCAGGCGCTCGCCGATCCCGAGCGCAAGCCGCGCGACCTCGACTTCGACCTCTGGCTGCGCCACCTCATCCACATCAATCTCGAGCGTCGCCGGCGCGAATGGCAGCGCAACAACCGGGAGATCGTCTCCCTCTCCGAGGACCTCCCTGTCCCCGAGGACATCGATGAGGCCGACGGCTACGACGCGGAACAACCGCTCGACATCATCGAGCAGGCGGAAGAACCGCCCGCCGTCGAGCGCGCCGACCTCACCGAGGATCCCTCCTCCGAATCGCCCGCCGAAACCGTCGCCCGCCGCGACCTCATCGATGCGCTGCGTCGCGTCGTATCCAAATGGCCTGGCGAGCTGCGGGAGATCTTCGAGATGTACTACGTCGAAGGTCTCGATCCCGAGGACATCTCTCTGGTGATCGGTCGCCGGGCCGACGAAGTCAACAAGCTCCTCGACGAAGTGCAGGCCCGCCTGCGCGAAACCGTCCTCGACAGCTCGGTTCTCGCCTGACCGTCGCACCATCAGCCCATGTCTGTTCAGTTCCAGGACTACTACCAGATACTCGGTGTGCCGAGAGACGCTTCGGAGGCCGACATCAAAAAGGCCTTCCGCAAGCTCGCGCGCAAATACCACCCCGACGTCGCCAAAGACAAGAAGGAGGCCGAAGAGAAGTTCAAACAGATCAACGAGGCCTACGATGTCCTCAGCGATCCAGTCAAGCGGGCGAAATACGACAAGCTCGGCGCACGCTGGCAGGAGTATGAGGCCGCCGGGTACGATCCGACCGCCCAGGCCGGCCCCGGCGCGGCCCGCACGCGGCGGTGGACCAGCCCCGACGGCACCCAGACCTACGAATTCAGCTTCGGCGGCTCCACCGGATTCAGCGACTTCTTCGAGCACTTCTTCGGCGGCGGCGCCACAAGCGATCCGTTCGAGGATCTCTTCGGCCGGTCCGCCGGCATGGGCGGCGGCGCCACCCGCCGCCGCACCTACGGCGCCCGCCCGCAGGACACCAGCCGCCGGGGGAGCGACATGGAGGCCGACCTGCTCGTCACGCTCGAAGAGGCGATGCGCGGCTCGGAACGCACGATACGCCTCGAGAGTGTCGATCCGCAGACCGGCCAGCCGCGCCGCGAGGCGATCAAGGTACGGATACCCGCCGGCGTCCGGGAAGGCCAGCGCCTGCGTGTCCCGGGCCGGGGGAACCCCGGCATCGGGGGCGGTCCCGCGGGCGATCTCTACCTGCGCGTGCGCATCGCCGCGCATCCGGACTTCCGCGTCCGCGATGCCGACCTGCACTACGATCTGACCCTCGCCCCCTGGGAAGCGGTGCTCGGCACGAGCATCGACATCCGCCTGCCCACGGGGAAGACCGCCCGCGTCGCGATCCCCTCGGGCACCCAGAACGGACGCCAGCTGCGGCTGCGCGGCCACGGCCTGCGCACCGCCGACGGCACGCTCGGCGACCTCTACATTCACATCACCATCGATGTGCCCGCCTCGGTCACCGAGGAGGAGCGCAAGCTCTGGGAACAGCTCGCCCGCGTATCCCGCTTTTCGCCGCGCAAGTAACCAGACTCTCGTGACATAAACCTCTTTCAGCCGTGAAGAACCGACCGACAACCGCGATCACTCTTTTCGAAGCCGGAGCGGGGATGGCCTACTCCATCGAGCAGGTTGCCAGAATCACCCATACGAGCCGGCACACGATCGCCGTCTACTGCCGGCTCGGCGTCATCGAGCCGCTCGATCTGCCCGACCGCCCCGGCTGGCACTTCGACGACGAAGCCATCCGCACCCTGAGTCGCGCCGAACACATCCGGCGCGAACACGGCGTCAACCTCCGCGGCACGGCCATCATCCTGCGCCTGCTCGACCGGATCGAGGCCCTGCAGGATGAACTCCG
>RFJS01000435.1 GCA_003694825.1 Verrucomicrobiota bacterium
CCGTCGGCCTTGTGGGTGGGGTTGGGCAGCGGGCCGAAGTTGCGGGGACGGCGGTTGTGGTCGAGGATGATTTCCTGGTAGAGATCGTCGAGTTCGGACATGGGTGCGAGGCGTGGATGTATCGAAAAGATGATGTCGTCTTGAGTGAGGCTCAGCCGAACATGGCGCGAACCTTGTCGAGGGCGGCAACGAGCGCGTCGACTTCCTCGCGCTTGTTGTAGAGACCGAAGGAGGCGCGGGCGGTGGCATTGAGGCCGAGCCGTCGCATGAGGGGCTGGGCGCAGTGGTGGCCGGCGCGGATGGCGACGCCCTCGCTGTCGAGGATGGTGCCGATGTCGTGCGGGTGGACGCCTTCGAGGACGAAGGAAATCGCCCCGGCGCGGTGGCGCGGCCGACCGACGATGGAGAGCCCCTCGACGCGGCCGAGCTGTTCCACTGCGTAGGCGGTGATCGCCTCTTCGTGGGCGGCGAGGGCGGGGCGGCCGACGCGTTCGAGGAAGTCGACGGCGGCGCCGAGGCCGATGGCGCCGGCGATGTGCGGGGTGCCGGCCTCGAAGCGGGTCGGCGGCGCTTTGAAGGTGGTCTTTTCGAAAGTGACCCACTCGATCATGTCTCCACCGCCCTCATACGGGGGCATGGCCTCGAGCAGCTCCATGCGGCCCCAGAGGATGCCGATGCCGGTGGGACCATACATTTTGTGGCCGGAGCACACGAAGAAGTCGCAGTCGAGTTTCTGGAGATCGACCGGCATGTGCGGCGCGGACTGGGCACCGTCGAGAAGGACGAGCGCGCCGGCGGCCCTGGCGGCAGCGACGATTTCGCGAACCGGGTTGACCGTGCCGAGGGCGTTGGAGACGTGGGCGACGGCGACGAGGCGGGTCTTATCGGAGAGGCGGGCGCGGAAGGCGTCGAGGTCGAGTTCGCCGTCGTCGGTGATGGGGGCGACGCGCAGGACGGCCCCGGTGCGCTCGGCGACGAGCTGCCACGGAACGATGTTGGCGTGGTGCTCCATCTCGGTGATGAGGATCTCGTCACCCTCGCGAAGATTTTTCGAGCCCCAGGAGTGGGCGACGAGGTTGATGCCCTCGGTGGTGCCCCGCACGAAGATGATCTCGTCGCTGGAAGGGGCGTTGAAGAATTGGCCGATGCGGATGCGCGCCTGTTCGTAGGCGTCGGTGGCCTGTTGGCTGAGATAGTGGACGCCTCGGTGAATGTTGGCGTTTTGCAGCATGTAGAAGCGCTGCACGGCGTCGATGACGGCCTGCGGCTTGTGAGTGGTGGCCGCGTTGTCGAGGTAGATCAGCGGTTTGTTGCCGATGCGAACGTCGAGGATCGGGAACTCGCGCCGGATGGCCGTCACGTCGAGCGGCGAGGCGGCGCGGGTGTCGCGGGTGGATGTGGATTCGGGCTGGGCCATGGTGAAGGGAGGTAAGGTAGCGCAAAGCGGCGGTTGCGCCAGTTCTTTGCTCGAAAGCGCGCGGTCGGGCGGTGAAGCGGCGGCGGTCAGTGGCCCTGGCTGTTGAGGCTCCAGTCGTATTCGAGGTAGCGAATGGCGGGAGGTCCGGGCGGCGGGTTTGCCTCCGGGGCCATCTCGTGGAGGTCGACGAACTGGAAGATGAAAGCGAGGCGCTCGGTTTCGGTGGCGCCGAAGTCATCGGCAAACCACTTGAAGATCATCGAGAGGTGAAGGGTGTGGGTCGCCGGGTCGTAGCGATTTTTGGCGGGATCGAGGAGGAAACGCCGGGCCTGGTCGCGAAACTGGGCCTCGAGGCGGTCGCCCCGGTAGGCCTCGCGGCGCAGCGGCGGGCAGGAGCGGGCGGCGCAGACGAGGGCGAAATGAATGCGCGGTTCGCGGTAACGCTTTCGGAGAATGTCGTGTTCGATCTCGTTGAGGGTGTAGACCCGGCCGGCGACTCGAACGAAGCGCCGATCCCACGGTGTGGTCTTGAGAAGGAAGGAGAGCACGACGCCGCCGCGGCCGAGATCGCGGATGCTGCGCAGCGGCAGGTTTTCGGTGACGAGCTGCAGGGTGGCGGCGTTGTAGGTGTTGATCCAGAAGGCGATGCGGGCGGGATCGTCGGGGAGCGTTTCGGGGTCGGTGGCGGCGATCTGCCGCAGGTAGGCATTGAGGCGCGGGTCGTCGCGCAGCGCCGGGTAGTCGACGAGCCCGTCGCTGACGTGCTCGGCGAGGAGCGCGGTGTAGAGAGCGTCGTCAGGCGCGGCGGGAAGTGGCGTGATCGGGAGCAGGCCGGGCAGGAAGGCGAGCAGGCAGAGGTGGGCGAGATGGAGCGGCGCGATGGGCGTTTTCATGGTTGTAGCTGCGGGCAAGTTTCTCGGGTGCGGCGCCGAGGAGGTAGCGGATGAGGAGGACGGCGTTGCGCAACTGCTGCGGCAGTTCGCGATTGCGGCGGAAGCGGCGGGAGGAGGTCTCGACGCAGGCCGGCAGGGACGGGATCCGGCCGATTCGCCGGCGGGCTCGGCGGAGAAATTCGACGTCTTCCATGAGGGGCCAGTCCGGGATGCCCCCGAGCGCGTCATACAATGCGCGGGCGACGAG
>RFJS01000436.1 GCA_003694825.1 Verrucomicrobiota bacterium
GTTCTGCCGAGACGCGTCCGGCTGGTCAGGCGACCCGCTCGACCACCAGCGTGGGCGGATTCGGCCGCTTCGGCGCGAGCCGGTAGGCGTTCTTGAAGTATTCCAAGGCCTGCTCGAGCTTCGACTCGTCGTTGTAGTGGATCATCATGAGCGGCTCGCCCTGTTTGACCTGGGTGCCCACTTTCTTGATCTCGGAAACACCGACAGCGTAGTCGATCTTGCCCTTAGCGTCCGGGCCGGCCCCGAGCAGATGCACGCCGCGTGCGATCATGGCGGCGTTGATCGTGTGCACGTAGCCGCGCTTCGGCGCCGGGAGCTTGCGGATGTGCTTCGCCTCCGGGAATTTTGACGGATCGTCGATGTAGGAAGTATCTCCGCCCTGGGCAGCCACGATCTCCTTGAGCTTTTCCAGCGCGGAGCCGTCCTGGATGTGGCGCTCGACCGTCTGCTTGGCCGAGAGCGTGGAGCCGGCAACACCGGCGAGGCGCACGATCTCCATGCCGAGCTTGAGGATGAGCTCCTGCATGTCCTCCGGGCCTTCGCCCTTGAGCAGCTGGATGGCCTCCCGCAGCTCGAGCGCCGTGCCCACGGTATCGCCGAGCGGCTGGTTCATATCCGTCACGAGGGCCACGCACCGGCGCTTCATCGAACGGCCGACACGCGTCATGGAACGCGCGAGCTGCTTGGCCTGCTCGAGATCCTTGATGAAGGAACCGTTGCCCCACTTGACATCGATCACGAGTCCCTCGGAGCCCTCGGCGAGCTTCTTGGAGAGCACGCTGCCGGTGATCAATGGCAGGCTCGGGATCGTGCCGGTCTGTCGCCGCAGCTCATAGAGCCGCGCGTCGGCAGGCGCCAGCTCCGGACTCTGTTTCGCAAAAGCCCCGCCAACCTTCTCGAGCTGTTTGACAAAGTCGTCGATCTCGAGGTCGCCATTGAATCCGGGGACAGCCCCGAGCTTGTGCAGGCTGCTGATCTCGAAGTCCTGATCCTCACCGCACATCATCGGGACCACAATGCCCGCCGCCACGGCCAGAGGCAGCAGCACGAGCGCGGTTTTGTCCCCCACTCCACCGGTCGAGTATTTGTCGATCTTCGGCTTGGCGATGTGGGAAAGGTCAACCACCTCGCCGGAAAGCATCATCTCTTCGGTCAGAATCGCCGTCTCCTGGGCCGACATACCCTGAAAATAGATGGCCATCGCCAGGGCAGCGAGCTGGTGCTCGGGTATCTCGCCGTCGAGCGTGGAGTCGATGATGTAGCGAATTTCCTCCTGGGTAAACTCTCCACCATCACGTTTTTTCTCGATCAGATAGCTATAAGACGGCTTAACAAACCGCCGGCTGGTCAATGTTTTCTTGATCATGTGTGGCTTTTGATGGACGACGCTTCGAAACGCCTAAAGTATTGTCCTATAGGCCATTAAACGAAACCTGTCGAGCCTAATCTAACCGACGCCGACCGGCACCGGCGATCGAGGCGGGTTTTTCGCACCGGCGGCGCTATCAGCGATCCTGCTGACCGCGCCGATCGCGCACAGGCTTTCCCCCGCCCGGACCCGACCGCGCGACTCGGTTCTTGCCCGCCGGTCGGCCACCGTACTGATTGGCCGGATGGATGTCTGGTTTGACGTAGCCCGCAATCTCGAAGCACGCCTCAACGAAGCCGCCGCCGACCTCGGCTGGGACCGCGATGTGTTCGAGCCCGCCGTGCGCACGGCGGACCCCCGCTTCGGCGACTTTCAGGCCAACGGCGTCCTGCCCTACGCCAAACGCAACAAGCAGAATCCGCGTGCGCTGGCCGAACAGCTCGTCGAGAATCTCGGCGAGAAGAAAGCGCTCGCTGCCGGCATCGACGTGAGCATCGCCGGACCGGGCTTCATCAATTTCAAACTCACGCCGACCTATCTGCTGAACTGGCTGCGCCAGTTCGACTCCGAGGCGCATCTGCAGCGTGATGCCGGCAAACGCTTCGCGGGCCGCACCTGGGTGGTGGACTACGGCTCGCCGAACACCGCCAAGCAAATGCACGTCGGCCACCTGCGCACGATCATCGTCGGCGAGTCCATCTGCCGTCTGCTCGAGTTCTGCGGGGCGAAGGTCATCCGCGACAATCATCTCGGCGACTGGGGCACACAGTTCGGCATCATCCTCTACGGCTACAAGCACTTCCTCGACCCCGAGGCCCTCGCGCGCGATCCGCTCGAAGAGTTCGAGCGCCTCTACAAAGCCGCCAACGCCCGCTGCAAGGAGGATCCCGCCGCCCTCGAAGAAGCCCGTGCGGAACTCGTCCGCCTCCAGCAGGGCGATCCGGACGCCGTCGCGATCTGGGAAAAGGTCAACCAGCTCTCCGTCCAATCGCTCAAAGAGATCTACGAGCGCCTCGACGTGCACTACGACCACTACCTCGGCGAAAGCTTCTACCGCGACAAGGTCGACACCGTGTATCGCGAACTCACCGAGATCGGCCTCGCCGAGGAGAGTGAAGGCGCGCTCGTCGTCTTCCATCCCGAGCACCCGCGCTTCGCCACCCAGCCCTTCATCATCCGCAAGCGCGACGGCGCCAGCAACTACGCCACCACCGACCTCGCCACCATGCTCTATCGCGTCGAGCACTTCGACGCCGACGGCATCATCATCGTCACCGACAGCCGCCAGAACGACCACTTCGAGCAGCTTTGGCTCACCACCCGCAAATGGTTCGAGGCCACCGGCCGCCGCCTCCCGGAATTCCAGCACGTCACCTTCGGCACCATCCTCGGGGAAGACGGCAAGGCCATCAAGACCCGCAGCGGCGACCCCATCCGCCTCAAGGCCCTTCTCGATGAAGCCGTCGAACGCGCCTTCGCCATCGTCACCGAGAAAAACCCCGACCTGCCGGAGGAGAAACGCCGCGAGATCGCCGAGCGGGTCGGCATCGGCGCCGTCGTCTATGCCGACCTGAGCCAGAATCGCACCAGCGACTACATCTTCTCCTGGCAGAAGCTCCTCAGCTTCGAGGGCAACACCGCGCCCTACCTTCTTTACGCCTGCGTGCGCATCGCCTCTATCCTGCGCAAGCTCCCTGCTGAACAGGACACGCCTCCGGAAAATGCCTCCGCCTTCGAAACCGCGGAGGAAATCGCCCTCGCCCGCAAACTCGCCGCCTTCCCGGCCGCCCTCGATCAGGCGGTCACCACGCTGCGTCCTCACTTCATCTCCCTCTATCTCTACGAGCTGGCCGGCGCCTTCAGCTCCTTCTACAACGCCGACAGGGTCATCGTCGACGACCCTGCTGTTCGCGCCCGACGCCTCCTCCTGTGCCGCCGCACGCTCATGGTCCTCCAGACCGGACTGCACCTGCTCACCATCCGACCGCTCGATCAGATGTAAGGCGGCCCGGGCCCGGCGGCGCCTCCCGGGTCACCCCAGCCCTCCGGGGCAGTCGCCTTCATCGCTACGCTAATCAATTGTCAACGCCGGCGTCGAAGCCTTCACTTCGGGGCACCGGTAAGCGCAGCCTTCCTCAAGCCCGCGCTCTCCGGTGACGACCATAAGGACTCGAACGCGCAATCTCAGCGACTCTCAACCAACCGACAATCCATGCAGGAGTATTACATCCGCAAGGAGGGCGACGAAGACTCCCGCGGCCCATTCACCATCGAACAGCTCGCCAGCCTCGCCGAGGCCGGCCAGATCGACCGCACCACCCTCTACTACGACGCCGAAGCGGAAAAATGGGTGGACATCCAGTCCAACGAACAGCTCATCGCCACCCTCTTCCCGGTCAAAAAGAAGCTCAGTATCCGCAAAAAGGAAACCGTCGCTTCCCTGAACATCACCCCGAAACCGGAAGAAGAGGAAAAGCCCATCACAGTCGAAGAGATGCTCGCGGCCGCCGACGGTCGCACTGAAGACACGCGCGACAAGCGCGACCTCACCGTCGCCCAGGCGACGGCCGCCATGTGGGGCATGCGCGCCATGGGGCTGATCCTGCTCGTCAGCGCCGCCGGTCTGCTCATCTCGCGCATGGACATCGTTGCCTCGCTGGAGTTCAAGGCGATCGCCACCTCCCCACTGGTCCTCATCGGCCTGCTCGACCTCATCCTTTCCCTGCTGCTCTTCCTCGAAGTCACCTCGATCTACCCGGCCATCCGCTCCCGGGCCGCGCTCGGCATCGGCTTTTTCCTCGTTTACTTCGGATCGATCGGGGACTGGGTTCCGCTGGCTGCCGTGACTGTCGGCTCGATCGCCCTCTATCTGCTGACCAGCCTCGTGCAGATGCCCCGGGTCATCCTCACAGCCATTTTCGGGCTGGCGGGCATGGGCGGCTTTGCCTACAAGCTGCTCTCCTGACCCCGGAGGGAGAGGCGCCCGGGCCACCGCGGCTCTCCCGGCGGGAGACCCGCGGCGCCCATGAAAAACCCATCCGAATACCTCGCCCGCATCCGTGAGCTGTTCACGGATACGATCTGGCGCGGCGACGTTCTCGAGGACCACAGCCCGAAAGGCCGCCTCTACGCCGTGCTGCGCATCGCCGCCATGACCTGGAGCGGCATCCTCGAAAACAGCCTCGCCAGCCGTGCCGGCGCGCTGAGCTTCAGCTCCATGCTCGGCCTCGGGCCCCTGATCGCCCTCATGGTCCTCGTCTCCGGCGCCGTCCTCGAAAAGAGCGACCCGGATTTCGCCATCAAGCAGCTCAACAAAGCCCTCGTCTTCGTCGCCCCACAGATCAAGCAGCTCGAAGAGGTCGAAAACAAAAACCATGCCGCTGGCGCTGACTCGACCGCCGCCTCCACCACCGCCGAATCCGAAGCGGGCCAACCATCCCCCCAGAGCGTCAACTCCGCCCTCAACGACCTGCTCAACTCCTTCATTCGCGGCAGCCAGTCCAAGGCCATCGGCATCGCGGGCGCCCTCGCCCTGATCGTCATCGTCATCCAGCTCTTCTCCTCCATCGAGAACGCCTTCAACGAAATCTGGGGTGTGCGCCGCGGACGCAACCTGATGCTGCGCATCGTCTTCTACTGGGCGGCCGTCACCCTGGGCGCCGTCCTCGCCTTCGCCTCGCTCACCCTGCTCTCCGCCTCGACCTTCCTCGCCGTCATCGAAGACCTGCCCCTCGGCACGGAAATGCGCCGCATCTTCCAGATCTCCGGCCCGGGCATTTCCGTGATCGTGCTCATCGGCCTGCTCGCCTGCTTCTACAAATTCATCCCCAACACCACCGTCCAATGGTTCTCCGCCGTGACCGGCGCCGCCATTGTCGTGCTCCTGCTCAACCTCAACAACTACCTCGCCTTCCTCTACCTGCGCAACGTGATGCTCTCCCAGAGCCTGTATGGCTCGCTGGGCATCATCCCCATCATGATGCTGGGGCTCTACGTCTTCTGGCTCTTTGTCCTGCTCGGAGGGCAGATCACCTACGCGATCCAGAACGCCAACTTCCAAAGCAGCAACAAGGCGTGGCACGACCTCAATCACGCCACCCGCGAGAGCATCGCCCTGCTGGTCTTCACGCTGATCTGCCGGCGTTTCCAGGCCTGCGAGCCGCCCTACTCCACTCCGGAAATCTCCCGGCTCACCCGCATGCCCAACCAGATCCTCAACGCCACCCTCCTGCGTCTCATCCAGCTCCGCCTCGTCTCTCAACTTCCGCCGGACGACGACCGCGCCGGACAAAACTACCGCTACCAGCCGGCACGCCCCCTCGACCAGATCCGCCTCGTCGACTTCCGCAAGATGTTCAAGGAACTCGGCACCGGCCTCAGCGAAAACGTCCTCGACCAGCTCGATCCCGTCGTCGCCGACTACCACAACCGCGTCGAAGACGCCGTCCGGACCGCCCTCGGCGACGAGACGATGCTCTCGGCCATCACCCGGCTGCCCCCGGTCGGCTCATCACAGGCGGCCGTGGGCCTCCAGGCATCCGCGACCGCCCCCGCCGGGTAAAAGCCCCGAGCGCTTCCGGCCGACGTCCAGCCCCGGCGCCGCCCATCGACCCGGCCGGATGCGTCCCGCCGGCCCGGCACTCCGGCCCTCCGCCCATCACCCCCGCGGCGCCCGCCTCGTCGCTCTTCGCAGCGGTCATCCCTTCGCCTCAGCCGGGATCTGCACGCCGCCCGGCCATCACCTTCGCGGCCGACGGCGTTGCCCGTTGACAGTCTTGAGCCGACTTCTACCGTCCCCTTTTTCACACCCGTCTCCCATGTTCACCTGGATTCAGACCACGTTCAAGAAACACCTCCCGGTCTTCATCGTCCTCCTCCTGCTCCTGCTGATCATCCCCTTCGTCTTCACGATCGGCGCCATGCCGGGGCTTGGTTTCGCTGAACGCAAAACCCGCAAGCTCGAAATCTTCGGCAAGCCCTTCACCACCGAAGCCCAGCGCAACGCCTTCTTCGAGGGTGCCAGCCTCAGCGTCTTCCTCACCACCGGACGCCCCGCCCTCGACGGCAATCAACTCCAGTTCTACGCCTTCCGCCGCGCCGCCGCTCTCCAGTATGCCGACAAGCTCGGTATCCCCGAGCCCACGGAGGAGAACCTCGCCGAGTTCATCAAGACCCTCCCGGCCTTCCAGGGCCCGGATGGCAACTACAGCCCTGAAGCCTACACCCGGTTCCGCGACAACATCGCCGCCAACCCGCAAGCCGACGTCAGCCTCATCAACCGCGTCCTGCGCGACGACTGGAGAGTCGCCCAGGTCGAGCGCATCCTCGGCGGCCCCGGCTTCGTGACCGACGACGAAATCCGCCAGGTGCTCATCCGCAACCACACCCGCTGGACCGTCGAGCGCGCCACCCTCGACCTCTCCGGCATTACCGACCCCACCGAACCCACCGAAGAGGAAATCCAGCAGTGGTTCGAAACCAACAAGATCCGCTACCGGCTCCCCGAGCGCGTCCGTGTCGACTACGCGCTGTTCCGAGCCTCTGAATACGCGGTGAAAGTCCAGCTCACCGACGACGAAATCAGCGCCTACTTCGAACAAAACAAGTCCCGCTACCGCCAGCCGGCACCGGAAGTCGCCGAGGGGGAAACCCCGCCGCCGCCCGTCGAGCCCACGCTCGAGGAAGTCCGTGATCGGGTCGTCGCCGACCTCACGCGCATCCGTGCCCGCACGCTCGCGGCCGAAGCCGCCGCCGACTTCGCCTACGACCTCTTCGATCGCGGCCTCAAACCCGGCACCATCGAATTCGACAACGAACTCGCCGCCCGCGGCATTCGCCTGCAAGCCGCCCCGCCCGTTGCCGCCGGCGGCGTTGTCCCCGCCCTCGGCTGGACCCCGCAGATCACCAGCGCCATCGCCAAGCTCGACGAAGACCGGCCGGTCTCCGACCCCCTCCAGGCCGGCGACAACATCTACGTCGCGATTTTCCGCGAACGCATCCCCGCCGCCGACGCCACCCTCGCCGAAGTCCGCGACCGTGTCATCGCCGACCTCAAGGCCCACCGCAACCGCCAGGCCATCACCGCGCGCGGCAAGGAAATCCGCGAAAAGCTCCTCGCCGCCCTCGCCGAGGGCAAGACCTTCGCCGAAGCCGCTCAGGCGGAAGGCCTCGAAGTCAAACGGTGGGAGAACTTCACCTTCTCCGAGCTCCCGCAGGACATCGACTACGGTGTCCTCAGCCGCCTCGAAGAGCTCGCTCCGGGCGAAATCTCGCCGATGTCCGTCCAGGGAACCACCGGCGTCTTCGTCCACGTCGTCGCCCGCGAGGAACCGCCGATCGATCCCGCCAGCGAAGAATACATCGCCACCCGCGAAAACCTCATGCGGCAGGGTTCCGCCCTCACGGCCCAGGGCGTCCTCGCCGAGCTGGTCCAGCGCGAACTCGTCGCCGCCGGGCTCGCCGAAGAAACGCCCGTCGAATAATCGTCGGCGGGGCTCCGCGATGGAGCTCCGCCGGAAACGACCATCCGCCACGCGCGTCCCCCCATGCCCCTGCGCGCCTACCAACCGCTCTCAAAGCCGTGCCGCCTCTGCGGCGACGGCTTCGAGATCATGCAGGCGGCAACCGAGCCCGCCCTCAGCGAATGTCCCCGCTGCGGCGCTCCCGTGCGCCCCTGCCCTGCCGCCGGAGTATCCATCCCCCGGATCACCCGCAAGCCTTCCATCTCGGAAGCGAAACAAGCCGGCTTCACCGTGCTCAAGCGCACCAGCGGCGGCGAATACGAAAAGCAATAAAGCCTCCGTAACCGGGCGAGCCGACCCGCTGCGCCGGGGCCCCTTCAGCGTCCCGCGCCAGAGGGTCCGCTTCGCGCCGGACGACACCGCCGGACGACACGCAGATTGCCCCGCGAGTATTTTCCGCGCAACCTGCCTGCCCCTCCGCTCGTCGCTACCCTGCCGAGTGTCACCAACGGAGATTCCCATGCGCACGCTTCCCAACCGTTCTCGTCAGCTTCCTTTCCTGCTCCCCGCCCTCCTGCTCCTTGCTCCAACCGGACACGCGGCAGCATCACCGGTCCCGGGCGAGAGCTCCCCACCGCCCTCCGCCGCCGAAGTCGCGGCCGACGAAGGCCAGGCCATCCAGCCGGTCACCCTCGAGCAGGCCGTTCATGTCGCCCTCGCTGAAAACCTCCAGCTCATCACCGAACAATACGCCCGGCTCGCCGCCCGCGAGGCCGTGGCCATCGCTGAAGCCGAATTCGACCCGACCCTGGTCGCCGGCGCCCGCTCCAGCCTCAACCAACAGGCCGCCGCCGCCAGCGAGCTCGAGGGTGCCGCACAACCCCGCAGCGAATCCGCCCGGGCCAACGTCGGCATCAGCAAGAAAGTGGATACCGGCGCCACCATCGCGGTGAACTCCAACCTCGCCCGCAATCGCAGCAACTCCCGCTTCAGCCGCAACCTCTACTACGATGCCGACATCGCCCTGCGCATCACCCAACCCCTGCTCCAGGGCGGCGGACTCGCGGCCAATCGCGCCCGCCGCCAGCGCGCCCGCATCGGCGTCGAGCGCAGCGACCTCACCTTTCGCACCGAGGCCCTCGATGTCGTTCGCGACACCGAAATCCACTTCTACGCGCTCGCCTACGCCCTGAAAAACCTCGAGGTCCAGCAACGCGGACTCGAAGCCGCCATCGCCTTCCGCGAGGAAAACGAAGCGCGCCTCCAGGCCGGCCTCGCCACCGAACTCGACGTCATGCAGGCCCGGGTCGCCGAGGCCAACCGACAATCCCGCATCCTCACGGCGCGCCAGGCGGTCCGCGATGCCGCCGACCGTCTCCTCATGACCCTCGGCCGTCACGACTTCACCGGCCTCCCCGAGCCCGTCGGCCTCTCCTTCGAGCCCATCGAACCTCCATCCCTCGAACGGGCCTACGCCACCGCTCGCGAAAACGACCCGCAGATCCTCGCCGCCGAAGCCCTCCTCCGGCAGCTCGAACTCGACGTCACCCTCGCGGAAAATCAGAACCGTCCCCGGCTCGATCTCTCCGGCGTCCTTGGCTACTCCGGCCGCGACACCGATGACATCAACACCGCCGTCCGCGGCATCGGCGACGGCTACAATTGGCAGATCGACCTCACCCTCTCCCTGCCCTGGGGCCAGCGCGAGGGCCGGGCTCGCGTCCACCAGGCCCGCCTCAGCCTCGAACAGCAGCGCGCCCGCCTTCGCCAGCTCGAACAGGATCTGCTCGTGCGCATCCGCGCCGCCGTCCGCGCTGTCGAGACCGACCTCAAGGCCATCGAGACCAACGCCATCGCCGCCGCCCTCAGCGCCCGCGAAACCGAGCTCGAACGCGCCAAATTCGACGCCGGCCTCAGCACCAGCCGCCTCGTCGTCGAGGCGCAGCAACGCGAAGACGAGGCCCGCATCCGCGAAACCCAGGCCCACATCGATCTGCTCCAGGATCTCGCCCGTCTCCGCCGCATCGAGGGCACCTCGCTCGCCCACTTCGGCGTCGAGCTCCCGGCGCCCGAGGTCGATTCCTGATCACGCTCCCGGCAGATCGAACAGACACTCGATGTCCGGTTCGCCCTCCGTCCGGTCCAGCCCGACGACCTTGTGGGGCGGCAACTGGCGGCGAAACCACGTGCGCTGCTTGCGGACGAGTTTCCAGGTATTGGCCGCGATCCGCTCGGCCAGCGCCTCCAGGTCCGACTCTCCCGCGCGGATCCACTCGACCACCTCACGGTAGCCGATCGCCCCGGCCGCGCTCGGATTGCGCTCAAAGCCCAGCGCCATCAGCCGCCGCACCTCATCCACCAGCCCCTCGGCCAGCATCACCTCCACCCGGCGCCGGATCCGCTGCCGCAACACCTCCGGCTCGCGGGCGATCTCCACGATCCGCACCGTGTGATCGGAAAAAACTCCCGGCTGCGTCGCCATCCGGGCCTCCAGCGCCTGCAACGTCAGCCCCGACGCCAGGCAGCGCTCCAGAGCCCGGACGACCCGCCGGGGATTCCGCAGATCCACGCGCCCGGTTCCGTCCGGATTGAGCCGCTTCAACCATGCCACGAGCGACTCCAGCCCCTCCGCCGCCAATCGCGCCTCGAGATCCCGCCGCAATGCCGGATCCACCGCCACATCGTCCACCACGTTCGCCCAGAACGCTTTCAGATAGAAACCACTGCCGCCCACCACCAGCACCCGCCGGCCACGCGCTTCAATCGCCTCCACCGCCGCCCGTGCCAGCGTCACGTAGCGCTTCACGTCCATCCGTTCCCGCGGATCGACGATATCGATCAAATGGTGCGGCACTGCCGCCAGCTCCTCCCGCTTCGGCTTCGCCGTGCCGATATCCATCCCGCGATAAAACAACAGCGAGTCCCCGGATACGATCTCCGCGCCGAAGCGCCGCGCCCAGGCGAGCGACAGGTCCGTCTTCCCGCATGCGGTGCATCCGGTCAGCACGTAAATCACCCGTTTCCCGGCCACGCCACTCATCGATCACCCCCTGCCCTCTCGTCGCCTCTCGGCGCCCGCGACCGCGTGCATCCACACCACAGCCCGCCCCGTTCGTGACCCTCGCGTGACGCCTCCGCAACACTTTCGCGTCCGCGGAATCGAGGCTCGCGCCCGCCCTCGAGATCGTCCTTCGTTGCCCCGGAGCCTGCCTCCGGCGTCCTTCGGACGCCCGCCGGATCATCCGCGGCATGAAAAAGAAAATCATTCGCTACAAGACCATCATCCTCTCCGACGTCCATCTCGGCAGCGCCAACTCCAAGGCTCGCGAGGTCAATCACTTCCTGCGCCACACGCGTTCGGAAAAACTCATCCTCAACGGAGACATCATCGACGGCTGGCAACTGCGCCGCGGCGCCCGCTGGACGAAACATCACACAAAATTCGTCCGCCACGTCCTCAAAAAGCTCCAGAAAGAAAATACCCACGTCGTCTACCTGCGCGGCAATCACGATGACATCCTCTCGCGCTTCCTTCCGCTGCAATTCGGCCGGCTCGAGGTTGTCGAAGACCACATCCACTCGACCGCAAACGGCGACTACCTCGTGCTGCATGGCGACGTATTCGACTCGGTGATCAAAAACATGGTCATCGTCGCCCACCTCGGCGACCTCGGCTACAAGATCCTCCTGAGCCTCAACCGTGTCTACAACAAGTTCCGGGCCTGGCGCGGCAAGGAATACTACTCGCTGAGCCGAATCATCAAAGCGAAGGTCAAGTCCGCCGTCAGCCACATCTCCAGGTTCGAGCAGCAGCTCGCCTCCCTCGCCCGGGCCCGCGGCTGCCGCGGCGTGATCTGCGGGCACATTCACACCCCGGAGATCCGCATGATCGGCGACATCCATTACCTCAACTCCGGGGACTGGGTCGAATCGCTCACCGCCATCGTCGAGCATCAGGACGGCCGCTTCGAACTCATCGACTTCAAGCAATTCTGCGAAATGGTCCCGTTCGACAAAGCCTCCCAGGAAGCCCAGGAAAACGAGGACATCGATCCGAACGCACCCGATTCGGTCGAATCACAGATCATCCACTTTCCGCTCGCGCGTTGATCCCGGCCGCCGCCTCGCCGCGCCCGCCTTGCTCACGGCTCCGTCGCCCGCAACCCGGCCACCAGATCATCCGCCTTCGCGCGCAGCGCCCGCAAGATCGCCTCGCGATCGCCGAGGTGATCGCGGATGCAGTTGACCAGCGCACTGCCGACAACCACGCCGTCGGCCACGGCGGCCACCTGGCGGACATGCTCGCGCCGCGAGATCCCGAATCCCACCACCGTCGGCAGATCGATCGCCTTGCGAATGCGGGCCATCGCCTCCTTCAGGCCCGAAGCCACCGAATCGCGTTCTCCCGTCACCCCCTCACGCGACACATAGTAAACGAAGCCGCTCGCCACCTCGGCGATCTTGCTCAGACGCCGCTCCGTCGTCGTCGGTGCCACGATAAAGATATTCTTCAACCCCTCGGCGCGGCTCGCCTCCAGCATCTCGCCGGCCTCCTCCGGCGGAAGATCCAGAGTCAACAATCCATCCACCCCCGCCTCCCGGACTTTTGCCAGATTTCGCGACAACCCGCTGGCGTAGACGAGATTGTAATAGGTGTAGAAAATGATCGGAATGTCGGTGAAACCGCGCACCTCCCGCGCCAGTTCATATACTTTCTCCAACGTCATCCCGCTCTCCAGCGCCCGCTGGGCCGCCAGTTGATTGGTCAGGCCATCCGCCACCGGATCGGAAAAAGGCACCCCCAGCTCGAGAATGTCCGTGCCCGCCTCGACCAGCTCGCGGCAACAGGCCACCGACGTCTCGAAATCCGGGTCGCCCGCACACAGGTAGGCGACAAAACACGCCCGATTCTCGGAACGGGCCTTTGCGAAGGCTGCAGAGATTCGATCCATGGAGAATCGCAGCGAAAGCCGATCCGCAGACCCCCGCAACTCCCAAAAGGCATCCCCGCGCCTCTCCCGCCGCACCCCGCGCGAACCGGCCAACCTGGCGCGCCCGATGCCCCATCCGCCCGCCGCCTCGCCTCCATTCGCGCCCCTGCTGAAACAGCTCGAGATTTCCATTGACACTTCGCCGCCGCAGCGGGAATTTCCGCCCCCTTGTCTTCGCGACGCCGACGGTGGCTGTAGCTCAGTTGGTTAGAGCACCAGATTGTGGATCTGGGGGTCGCGGGTTCGAGTCCCGTCAGCCACCCCATCAGGAAGCGGCCGCTCGATGACACGCCCCGGCCCGCCCCAGGCCCAGTTCCCCGAGACCCGCGAATCAAGCGATGTGCCGCAGACCGCTGCGGGATTCTGCCGCTCCCCGTCCGCGCCACGGACTTCGAACCATCCCATGGTCGGCGCTCGCATCCCCCGCCCCCAGAAAAACAGACGGCCGGCTCCGCACAGGAACCCGGCCGCCCGAAATATAGAGAGCGTCACACTGGACGCCCGCGCCCTGGGACTCTCAACCCACGCCGGCCCCCTCCGCCTGGCTGTGGGCCACGTCGATAAAGGCGAGGATGTTCTCCAGCGAGGTGTCGCTTTCCACCGCGTGTGAGGGCGAGAAGATATAATTTCCCTCGCGCCCCAGTTCGATCAGCTCGAGCGATTCGCGGCGCACATCCTCCACGGTTCCATGCGGAAGCGTCCGCTGCATCGACAGCCCGCCCCAGAAAGACAGCCGGCCGCGATACTCCTTCATCAGCGCATGCGTATCCATCACCTCGGGCTGAAATGGATTGAAGCAATTCAGACCCGCTTCGATCAGATCCGGGAACAACTCATCCACATCGCCACAGCAATGGATGAATTGATATTTCCCCGCGTCGCGCACGACGCCATACATCCGCTTGATCTGCGGATAAATAAACTCCTTCCAGCGCGGATACCCCATGATGAGCCCGTGCTGTTGTCCCCAGTCGTCGCCGAAATAGACACCATCGATATCATACTCCAGGGCCTTCTTCACCTGGGCGATATTGTAATCGGCAATACGCATGAACAGCTCGTGCACGAAGTCGGGATCCTCGAAGAAATCCATCATCAGGTTCTCCATCCCGCGAAGCGTCCACGCCCGCTCGAAAAGCGAAAACCCGATACAGAACAGGCGAAATGCATCCGGCTGGCGGCGCGTCTTTTCCGGAATCTCGGCAAAGAAACGCTCATCCAGCGGATCCGGGAAGGTGTAGCCCTCGAGCGTCGGCTCTTTCAGCGGGTAGTCCGCGACGATGCCGATGTCCTTGTCCACACTGCGGTCCCACACCACGCCAAAGACATCCCGGTAGTGATCGTCCCCCAGATCCTCGAAAAAGCCGATATCGCTGCCCAGCTCCACGAGATGATTGCCGACCTTCGCCGGCAGATCCGCCTCCTCGATGCCATAGTGTTGGCAGAGCATCTCCCGCGGCTCCTTGGTGAATCGAAACGACCACGGCACATAGGGCGGGCGGCGCCCTTCGAGCGCCTCAATAACAACTTCTCTCTTCGTCATGGGGAATACAGTTTGAATAAATTATGATCGAGCGGGTGTCAGCCAACGATTGTAGCATGGATCCGGGGAGAGTTTCCACACCCCACTCTGCCTCGATCCGATACTTTTCCGGCTCAAACCGATCTCATTCAGGCGCCTAATAACATTGATAAATTCCCCCACCCGTCCCTGACCGGTTGCGCGCCCGGCATCCGGAGCATCAGTTGTGCGAGCGTAGGCGTATAAACTCCGTCGGAGATACACCGTAAACCCGCTTGAAAGTGCGGGAAAACTGAAACGGATCCAACTCCAGTTGATCCGCCACCTCGCGGACGAGCCGGCCCGGCTGCAACAGCTGCTCCGCCGCCCAGGCCATCTGCAGGCGCTGCAACACCCGATAGGGCGTCTCGCCGAGAAACCGCCGATACAGCCGGCACATGTAGGCCACATCCAGACGGCAGGCCTCGGCCACGCCTTCGACGGTTCGCACGTTGAGAAAGTTCTCCTGCATGAAGGCCTGGCAACGATCGATCGTCGCCCGCGCGCCCCCGGTCCCGCCCAGCTCGACCCGCTCCTGTGCAATCACGATCATGATCAACTCCAGGGAGAGGACCGCGCCCCGCCGGGCCAACATGTGAGGGTGCGTCCCGAAGCTCAGCAGTTCTTCCCAGATCGTCGCCAGCCGCGAGGCGCTGCGCACGCCGACACAGCTCCCCGGCTGCAGCCCGATGCGCCGCAGCATCTCCAGAGCATCGTGGCCGCGAAAATCCACAAAATACTTGCTCATCGGATCGGTATGATGGGCACGGATACAATGTGAAACGCCCGGCCCATAGGTGAA
>RFJS01000437.1 GCA_003694825.1 Verrucomicrobiota bacterium
GTCACGAACAACGTCGTTACCTACGAGACGGAGCTGGAGGTGGAAAACCGGGATCTCAGTCTCCGGCCGGGCATGACAGCGACGGCGGATATCCGGGTGGCGGAGAGTCGCGACGTGCTGACCGTTCCGGTGGCGGCATTGCGTTTCGATCCCGGGCGCGGAGCACCGGCGGCGTCGGGCGAGCGCCGGAGTTTCGTGCAGAGCATCATTCCCATGCCGCCGCACCGGGCCAGCAGCTCGCGCGCGGAGGAACCCGCGGAAAAACATCCCTCGGACACCGCTCGGGTCTGGGTGCTGCGCGACGGGAGGCCCCAGCCGGTGGAGATCCGCAAGGGGTTGTCCGACGCCCGTCGCGTCGAGGTCCTCGGCGGTGATCTCAAGGAGGGCGACGCCGTCATCCTCCGCATGCAGAACAAGACGTCATGAGTGATCGCAATGCCAGCCCACTGATCCGCCTGCGGGGGATCACGAAAACCTATGGCCGGGGCGATGCCGCCTTCCAGGCGCTGCGAGGCATCGATCTCGACATTCATGCCGGCGAATTCGTGGCGATCATGGGGCCGAGCGGCTCGGGCAAATCCACCCTCATGAACATCCTCGGCTGTCTCGATACGGCGGCGGGTGGCACCTACCACTACGATGACATCGAGGTGGGGTCGCTCACGGTGGATCAGCGGGCGCTTCTCCGCCGCTACGCGCTCGGTTTCATCTTTCAGAGCTTCAACCTGCTGGCGCGCACCAGCGCTCTCGAAAACGTCGAACTGCCGCTGCTCTACCGGGGCCTGTCCCGGCGGATCCGGCACGAAAAGGCGGCGGCCGCGCTCGAAGCCGTCGGCCTGGGCGACAAGCTGCGCAACACGCCGGCCGAACTCTCCGGCGGCCAGCAGCAGCGCGTCGCCATCGCCCGGGCGCTCGTCTCCGAGCCGCGCACGCTCTTTGCCGATGAACCGACGGGCAACCTCGATTCCGCCACGACCATCGAAATCATGGAGCTGCTCAGCCGGCTCAACCGCGAGCAGGGCATCACCCTGATCATGGTCACGCACGAGGACGACGTCGCCGGCTGGGCGCACCGCCGCATCCATATCCACGACGGCCGCATCGCTTCCGACGAGCGCAGCCTGCAAACCACCGCCGCACACCCATGATCTGGAACGCCTTTCTCATCGCGGTGCGCGAGATCCGCCGCAACCTCACCCGAGCCTTCCTCACCGTGCTCGGCATCATCATCGGTGTCGCCGCCGTCATTACCATGGTCACGCTCGGCCAGGCGACGACGCGCGCCGTATCCGATCAGATCAGCAAGCTGGGGAGCAATCTGCTCATCCTCCGCCCGGGGGCTGGTTTCGGTCCCCGCGGGGTGCCGGGCGGCAGTCCGAACTTCACCATGGAGGATGCGGAGCTGATTGCGGAACAGGTGGCCGGTGTGGCCGCGACGGCTCCGGTGCGGATGGCCTCGCTCACCACCGCCTATCTCGACGAAGCGCGCACCACCGCCGTCACCGGCACCACGCCGGCCTATTTTCAGATCCACCAGTGGACGTTGGCTGACGGACGGTTCTTCAACGAAGCCGACCTGCGGCGGGGAGCCGCTGTCTGTGTGATCGGCAACACCGTGCGCAATGAACTCTTCGGCGAAAAGGATCCGATCGGACAGCGGCTGCGCATCGGCAGCACCGTCTGCGAAGTGATCGGACTGCTTGCCTCGAAGGGGCAGGCGGGCATGGGAGACCAGGACGATACCATCATCGTTCCGATCACCACGCTGCAGCGCCGCCTCGTGGGGCGGACCAGCGATCACGACATCAACATGATCAGCATCTCGGCCGAGGACGGTGTCGATACCGAGGTGCTGACGACGGACATCACCGCCTTCATGCGGGAGCGGCGGCATCTGCAGCCCGGGGAGGACAATGACTTCCACGTCTTCGACACCCGCCAGATCACCGAGGCCCTGACCTCGTCGACCCGCATGATGACGATGCTCCTCGCGGCGGTGGCCGGCGTGAGCCTGCTCGTGGGCGGCATCGGCATCATGAACATCATGCTCGTTTCGGTGACGGAGCGCACGCGGGAGATCGGCATCCGGCTGGCGCTTGGCGCCACCGCGGGCGAGGTGCTGATGCAGTTTCTCGTCGAGGCCATCACCCTTGCCTGTGTCGGCGGGCTCATCGGCATGTTGTGCGCACTGGCGCTGTGTGTCGCGCTTTCGGGCCTGATCGGCGTGCCGTTTGTTTTCAACCCGATGATCAATGCCGCCGCGTTCTGCTTTTCGGCGGTAGTTGGTGTCGTTTTCGGGTTCGTGCCGGCCCGCAGCGCGGCGCGGCTTGATCCCATCAACGCCTTGCGGCATGAGTAGGACCCGCCCGGGATGAGGCCGGGAGGCCCGCCGAAACCCACCACGGACAACGTATGCGCATATTGGTTATCGAGGACGACCCGGTGCTCAATCGCTCGCTGGCCGCGACCCTGCGCGACGAGGGCTATGCGGTGGACGTCGCCTTCGACGGCGAGGAGGGGCTCGCGCGGGCGCTCGAGGGTGTCTACGATGCGATCGTGCTCGACGTGATGCTGCCGCGGCTCGACGGATGGGCGGTGCTGGAGGGGCTGCGGCCCGCATGCCCTGTGCCCGTGCTCATGCTTACGGCACGCACGGCGATCCCGGATCGGGTGCGGGGGCTCGATGCGGGGGCGGACGACTACCTGACCAAGCCTTTCGATTCGGAGGAGCTGCTGGCGCGCCTGCGCGCGCTGATCCGCCGGGGGTCCGGGGGCGCCGGCGCCGTCATCGAGATCGGCGGGCTCGCCATCGATACGGCGGCGCGGCGGGTGACCGTGGACGGTGCCGAAATCAAGCTCACCGGCCGAGAATATCGACTCCTCGAATACCTTGCGCTGCACCGCGGCGAAGTCGTCTCGCGCGCCCGGCTCTACGACCACCTTTACGACGAGAACGACGATACGCTTTCCAATGTGCTCGACGTGCATGTCTCCAACCTGCGCCGCAAGCTCGGTTGCGATCTCATCATGACCCGCCGCGGGCACGGCTACATCATTCCGTGAAGACACCCTTTCATTCTCTGCGTTGGCGCATTCAGGCCTGGTATGCGGCGTTGTTGTTTCTCGTCGTCGTCGGCTTTTGCGCCACGGCGTATCAGCTCGCGCGCGTGCATCAGTTCCGCCGGGCCGATCGCGAACTCTTCAGGATGGAACGGGTGTTCATCCGTTCGCTCGTGCGGGAATTCGAGGCGGCGTCCGGGCAGGACGCGCATCGGGTGTTTGCTCCGCAGGAGCTGCTGGAACGCCTGCGCCGCGGGGGGGCAGGGGTGCCGGCGGAGCTGGCGGCGACATTCGCCAGTCGCCAGGCGGGCTATTTCTATTTCGCGTTCTGCGATCGGGATGGGCGCGTCCTGCTGCAGTCGGCGAACTTCCCGGAGGAGGCGGATCTGCCGGCGCCGCGGGAGGTGGCCGAACCGTGGGAGGACGTGCGGACGGTCGGCACGCGGCGCGAGTCCGTGCGGATATTCCCGGAAGGGCTGGTGGCGGTATTCGGGATGGATCTCTCGGCGGATGTCGAGGAGCTGACGCGATTTGCGTGGTCGTTGTCCGGGATCGCCGCCTGTGTGCTCGCGGCCGCGCTGGCGGGCGGGTGGTGGCTGGCCGGCCGGGCCTTGCGGCCGATCCGCGAGATCAGCCGGACCGCGGTGCGCATCGCCGACGGGCAACTCGAGGAACGCATCAACCTCGCGGGCAGGCACAGCGAATTGACGGAACTGGCCCGCGTGCTCGACGATACCTTCGCGCGGCTGCACGCGGCCTTTGAACAACAGCGGCGCTTCACCGCGGACGCCTCGCACGAACTGCGCACACCGATCACCATCCTGCTTTCGGAAACGCAGCGCATGCTCAAGCGGCCGCGCTCGGCCGAGGAATACCGCGCTGCGATCGAGACGTGTCACGAGGCGGCCCTGCGGATGCGGCGTCTCGTCGAGGCGCTCCTCGAACTGGCGTGGCAGGAGAGCGGCGGCGCGACGCGGCGGACCGTGTGCGACCTGGCGGCGGTGGCGGCCGAGGCGATTACGACGCTCCGGGGAATGGCCGCGGAGCGGAATGTGACGATTGCCGCGAAGCTCGAAGGCGCTTCGTTGCGGGGAGATCCGGCGAGCCTGGGCATTCTCGTGGCCAATCTGCTGCGCAACGCCATCGAGCACAGCCCGAGCGGCGGCCGGGTCGAGGTGGCGTGCGGCGCGGATGGTTCAGCGGTGTGGTTGCAGGTGCGGGATCACGGTCCGGGCATCGCGCCGGAAGACCGGCCGCACCTCTTCGAACGCTTCTATCGCTCGGACCGGGCCCGCAGTGGCGGCGGAGGAAACGTGGGATTGGGACTGGCGATCGCGCAGACTATCGCGCGCAACCACGGCGGCGGGCTGGAAGTGGAAAGCGAGCCGGGCCGGGGAGCGGTCTTCACCTTTCGCGTGTCGTGTTGGGATGAACACGGCGGGGCAGAGCCCGTATGAATCCGCCTGCCGGGGTGGCGGCCGGGTTCACTGTCCGGTCATCGCTTCCGGCCGGACCCAGGTGTCGAACTGCTCGGCGGTGACGTGGCCGAGGGCGAGGGCGGCCTCGCGGAGAGTGAGGCCCTCGCGGTGGGCTTTTTTCGCGATCTCGGCGGCGCGGTCGTAGCCGATGTGCGGCGTGAGGGCGGTGACGAGCATGAGGGAGTTTTCCAGGTGGCGGCGGATAACCGGGCGGTTGGGCTCGAGGCCGTCGACACAGCGCGCGGCGAAGCTGCGGCAGGCGTCGCCGAGGAGGCGGGCGCTCTGCAGGACGTTGGCGGCGATCAGTGGTTTGAATACATTCAGCTCGAAGTGGCCGTTGGATCCGCCGACGCCGACGGCGACGTCGTTGCCCATCACCTGGGCGCAGACCATGGTGAGGGCCTCGGCCTGGGTGGGGTTGACTTTGCCGGGCATGATGGAGGAGCCCGGCTCGTTGGCGGGGAGGATGAGCTCGCCGATGCCGCAGCGCGGGCCGGAGCCGAGCATGCGGATGTCGTTGCCGATCTTCATGAGCGCGACGGCGGCGCGGCGCAGGGCGCCGGAGAGCTCGACCATGCCGTCGTGGGCGGCGAGCGCCTCGAATTTGTTCGGCGCGGTGATGAAGGGGTGCCCGGTCAGCTCGGCGATTCTGGCGGCGGCGCGCTCGGCGAAGCCGCGGGGGGCGTTGAGGCCGGTGCCGACGGCGGTGCCGCCGAGGGCGAGTTCGCGGACTTTCTCGACGGCGTTGAGGAGGGCGCGGCGGCTGTTGTCGAGCTGTTGCACGTAGCCGGAGAATTCCTGGCCGAGCGTGAGCGGCGTGGCGTCCATGAAGTGGGTGCGGCCGGTTTTGACGATGGCGGCGAAGGCTTCGGCTTTGGCCGCGAGGCTGTCGCGAAGCCGCTGCAGCCCGGGGAGGGTGTTTTCCGCGACAAGCGTGTAGGCGGCGATGTGCATCGCGGTGGGGAAGGTGTCGTTGGAGGATTGGGAGCGGTTGACGTCGTCGTTGGGGTGCAGGGGGCGTTTGCCGGTGTCGGTGAGGGCGCCGCCGGTGAGGACGTGGGCGCGGTTGGCGATGACCTCGTTGACGTTCATGTTCGTCTGGGTGCCGGAGCCGGTTTGCCAGATCACGAGGGGGAACTGGTCGTCGAGCGCCCCGGTGAGGATCTCGTCGCCGACGCGGGCGATGAGCGCGCCCTTTTCGGCCGGGAGGACGCCGAGTTCGACATTGGCGAGCGCCGCGGCCTTCTTGACCACGGCGAAGGCGCGGATGATCTCGATCGGCATCGAGCCCTCCGGGCCGATGGGAAAGTTCATGCGGGAGCGTTCGGTCTGCGCGCCCCAGTATTTGTCGGCCGGGACGCGAACCTCGCCGAGGGAATCTCTCTCGATGCGGTAGGCCATGGCCGGCAATGTGGCTGGTGGCGAGGCGGATGCAACCGGGAGCGGCCTGGCGGCGGGGGAAACGGCGGAGCGATGGGCTCGCGGCTTGCGCCCGGGCGCGGCGCGGGACTGTCATGGGCGCATGCCGATCCGCTGGTTTTTCGCCCTGAATGAGTCGTCGCCGAGTTTCTGGGAGTATGCGAATCTCGTGCAGGTGGCGGTGTATTCGGCGAAGACGCGCACGGGGCTGGCGCCGGTGTGCCTGTATGACGGCGAGGAGAACCTGCTGACGGGCTGGCTGCGGGCGGTGGGGGTGCCGATCGTGCCGTGCCGGACGTTTTTGCAGGAGCTGGTGCCGGATCTGGCGCCGATTCCCCGGGGAGCTTACCTGCGGCTGGAAATCCCGGCGGTGTGCGCGGCGCAGGGATGGGGCGACCGGTTTGTGCTCTACACGGATTGCGACGTGGTTTTTCGCCGGGATCCGGAGCCGTTGCTGGCGGGACTGCGGCCCCGGTATTTCGCGGCGGCGCCGGAGACGGACCGCACGGATTTTGCGCGGTTCAACAGCGGGGCGATGTGGATCAACGTGCCGGCGTTCGCGGCGGAGCGGGCGGCCCTGGAGGCGACGGTGCGGGCCCACCTGCAGGAGGCGATCTCGCCGCCCTATGACCAGGCGGCGCTGCAGCGGCATTTCGCCGGCCGGGTGGATCCGCTGCCGCTCGAGCTGAACTGGAAGCCGTATTGGGGCGCGTGCGACGATGCGGCGATCGTGCATTTTCACGGGCCCAAGCCCGCGCAGAAGCACCATGTGCTCAACCGGCGGGTGCCGGAGCACGTGGCGCGGCTGGCGACGCCCGCGTATTTCGCGGCGTGCGCAGAGTGGGATGAGCTGTTGATCCGGGCACTCGGAGAGTATCCATGGCCTGACGACATCTCCCGGGGGCCGGACGTCGCGGAGGGGTTCGGCGATACGGCGGCCGAGGTCGTGGCCGGGTTGGCCCCGCTGGAGCCGCCGCGGCCGGAGGCGGGGATGCCCGCGGTGCGCTGGGGACTGGCGCCGCGCACGGTGCTGGCGGTGGAGAGCCGGGACGGCGAACGGCTGCGCCTCGAGGGTGTGGCGCAGGCGGCGGTGCCGGAGCAGGCGGCGATTGTGCGGGTGGATGGCGTGGAGGTGGGGCGGGTGGCTTTCGCGCGGCTGCACGATCCCTATGCGTTCGCGTTTGATCTGCCGCCGGGGAGCGGGCGCCGCGAGGTGGAGATCGCCTATGCGCGGGTGTTTGTGCCCGGTAGCGCGGATACGCGGGAGCTGGGCGTGCTCTACCGGGCGCTGCGGGTGCGGCGGGTGTAGCGCGGCCGATGCGTGGCGGCCCGGCTGCCGGGAGGCGGATGCGCGGGCGTTCGGGAGAGGCAGGCCGGCGGCCTGCCTCGACAGGAGGGCGCGGCCGGCAGGGGACGGGCGATGCTTTCCGTAGAGGACGGGGTGGCGGTGCTGGCCTGCTTTCCCGACGAGGACAGGCAGGCTGCCTGTCTCCACGCTGGTCAGGCGCGGGTGACCTTGCGTATCGGGTATTTGGTCACGGTGACGCCTTTGGCGCCGCGCGAGGAGATTCTCAGTTCGGACAGGTCGAACTCGAAGTCCTTTACGCGCGCCTTGCAGCGGCCGCTGAGCTGGATGCGGACCTTCGAGGGCATGCTCGACTCGTTTTTCGTGGCGTCGAAGAAGACGACTTTGGAGCCTTCGGAGGCCGTGAGCTGGTAGAGTTTCTCGCGGGTGACGCCGCCGACCTGGAAGCGCTTGGCGAAGGCCTTCCCGGTTTTCTTGTCCTGGTAGATCATCGTGTAGAACCACGGGTCGTCATCGCGGCGGAAGAGCGCGACGTGGATGATGTCGCGCCCCATGAAGACCTTGTCGGCGACGCGGGCGACTTTCATCGTGCCGGAGGCGGTGAAACAGATGACGTCGTCGAGTACCGAGCACTCGGTGACAAATTCATGGTTGCGCCAGTTCAGCCCGATGAAGCCCTCTTTGCGGTTGACGTAGAGGCGCTGGTTGGCGGTGACGACTTCGGCCGCGCTGATCTGCTCGAGCTCGTCGTAGCTGGTGCGGCGCTTGAGGCCCTTGCCGTATTTCTTCTGGAGGTTTTCGTACCAGGCGATCGTGTAGGCGGTGAGGTGCTTGAGGTGGTGTTTCACCTCTTTGATCTCGGCCTCGATCTTTTTGATCTGTTCGTCCGCCTTGAAGCGGTTGTAGGCGGAGATGCGCTTGATGCGGATTTCGGTGAGGCGGACGATGTCCTCTTCGGTGATCGGGCGGCGGAGGTTTTTGATGAAGGGCTCGAGTCCGGTGCGGATCTCGTGGAGGACGCTCTCCCAGGTCTTCGACTTTTCGATACGGCGGTAGATGCGCTCTTCGATGAAGATGCGCTCGAGGCTGTCCCAGTGCCACTGCTGCTCGAGTTCTTCGAGGCGGATCTCGAGTTCGCGCTTGAGCAGTTCGCGGGTGTGGTCGACGCAGCGGCGGAGGATGTCGGAGACACCGAGAAAGACGGGCTTGTCATTCTCGATGACGCAGGCGGCCGGGGAGATGGAGACCTGGCAGTTGGTGAAGACGCAGAGCTGCTGGATGACCTTGTCGGCGTCGGATCCCGGAGGAAGGTGGATGAGGATCTCGACGGACTCGGCGGTGTTGTCGTCGATGTGCTTGATCTTGATCTTGCCGCGGGTGTTGGCGGCGATGATCGAGTCGATGAGCGAGGTCGTGGTGGTGCCGTAGGGGATCTCGGTGATGGCGAGCAGGTATTTGCCGCGCTTTTCGATCCTGGCGCGGATCTTCACGCGGCCGCCGCGCTGGCCGTCGTTGTATTCGGAAAAGTCGGCAATGCCGCCGGTGGGGAAGTCGGGGTAGAGGCGGAAGCGCTTGCCCTGGAGGTGGTTGATGGCGGCGCGGCAGATGTCGTTGAAGTTGTGCGGGAGGATGCGGGTGGAGAGGCCGACAGCGATGCCGTCGGCGCCTTCGGCGAGGACGATGGGGAATTTGGCGGGAAGGGTGACCGGCTCTTTGGCGCGGCCGTCGTAGCTGAGCTGCCAGACGGTGGTCTTGGGGTTGAAGATGACTTCGCGGGCGAAGGGGGTGAGGCGGGCCTCGATGTAGCGGGTGGCGGCGGCGCCGTCGCCGGTGAGGGGGTTGCCGAAATTGCCCTGGGGTTCGATGAGGAGGCCGCGCTGCGCGATGGCGACGAGGGCGGCGGCGATGGAGGCGTCGCCGTGGGGATGGTAGCGCATGGTGGCGCCGACGATGTTGGCGACCTTGTGGAAGCGGCCGTCGTCCATTTCCCACATGGTATGGAGGATGCGGCGCTGGACGGGCTTGAAGCCGTCGTCGATGTGGGGGACGGCGCGGTCGAGGATGACGTAGCTGGCGTAGTCGAGGAACCAGTTGCGGTAGTAGCGCTTGAGCGGAGCTTCGGTTTCGCCGTTGTCATCCCCATCACCGGCGGGGGTGCCGGCGGCGGCCTGAGCTTTCTCTCGCGCGCGTTCGGCGGGCGTCTGGGCGAAGGGAAGCTTGGACTGGTTGGCGTCTGTTTTCTTGCGGCGGGCCATGCGTGAAAAAGATCAGCGAGCAAATCCCCTGCGGGGATGTCCACGGTGAAATGTGTGTCTGTTGGCCGCTGTCGGTGCGCGTCTCCCGGGACCGGGAGGGGGCGCGTCGCCTCCCGGGAGGGCGGGGTCTCCCGAGGGGGACGGCCTGCGGCTTGCGGTTCGGGACGGGCGTTGGCAGAGTGGCGGCGGCCATGAGCATGCGCGCGAAACAGGGAGACATCACCCGGCTGGAGGTGGATGCGATCGTCAATGCGGCGAACACCTCGCTGCTCGGGGGAGGAGGAGTGGATGGTGCGATCCACCGGGCGGCGGGTCCGGAGCTTCTGGAGGCCTGCCGGGCGATCGGAGGATGTCCGACGGGCGAAGCGAGGCTGACGCCCGGGTTCAGGCTTCCGGCGAAATATGTGATCCACACGGTTGGCCCGGTGTGGCGGGGCGGCGGTCACGGCGAGGACCGGCTGCTCGAGTCCTGTTATCGGGAAAGCCTTCGCATCGCGGAGGCGTTGCCCGATGTCCGCACCATCGCGTTTCCGTGCATCAGCACGGGCGTCTATGGCTTTCCGCCGGAGCGGGCGGCGAAGATCGCGGTGGCGGTGTGCCGGGAGAGTCCGCTCGAGATCACCTTCTGCTGTTTCCTCGAACGGGATCTCGAGATCTATCGCCGGCTGCTGGGCGCTTCGTCGGCCGCCTGACGCGCGGGCGGCCTCCGTGCCGCTCAACGGGCCGGGGTGGTGTCTGCCGGTGGTGCCGGATCGAGCTGTCGCCAGGCGGAAAAGAACTGGATCTCGGTTTGCTTCTCCCAGGGGCCGGGCAGCGGCGGCTGCCCGTCGGCGGCGAGTTCCCAATGGTCGAGGATGGCAAAGACCGGCATGTCGGCGGGGGCCTGTCGCCGGTAGCGCTCGAAATGCTCCGGCGTAACGAGATCCGGGCGCAGGATGGGCAGGTCCGTGTAGAAGTAGAGCGCGCCGCTGGCCTGCATGGTGACGACGAGGGCGTTCTTCGGGATGTGTGCCGCCGCCCACTCGGCGATGAGCCGGTGGCGGCGTTCATTGGCGGGAACGCCGAGCACGTGCAGGTCGCGGGTCTGGCGCGGACCGAA
>RFJS01000438.1 GCA_003694825.1 Verrucomicrobiota bacterium
AGGGGCTGCCGAGAGAACGACAGGGCCACCAGACCGGCTTCATCCCGCCTTGCTCCCGGGTTCGGCGGGTGCCCGGCACATGGGCCGAAGAAAGAGGGCTTGCAACATTCCTCTTTCGGAATATACCGGAGAACGCACGATGGAACTCATCCGCATCTACCAGTGTTTCTGCGACCGCACGCGCCTGCGGATTCTCAATCTGCTTCAACACGGACCGTTGTGCGTGTGCCATCTGCAGCGCATCCTCGGCGAACCCCAGGTCAAGATCTCGAAACACCTCGCCTATCTGCGCGGGCATCAGCTCGTCGAGAGCGAGCGGTGCGCCAACTGGATGGTCTATCATCTGCCCGAAGAGCCCTCGGAACTGCTGAAGCGGAATCTCGCCTGCCTGCAGGACTCCATGCGCGAAGAAAGCGTCTTTCAGCGCGACCTCGACCGCCTGAAGGAAGTTCTCGACGAACTGGGCGCGGACTGCCCCGCCTGCGTGCGCGAACATCACCAGCACCAGAACAGCTGCCGGTCGTGAAAAAGATCCAGGTTTTCGATCCACCCATGTGTTGTCCGACCGGCGTCTGTGGTCCGGATGTCGACCCGACGCTCCCCTGGTTTGCCGGCGTGCTCAGTCAGCTCGCCGAAGCCGGTGTCGACGTCGAACGCTACAATCTCGCCCAGGAGCCGATGGCCTTCGTTCGCAACGCCGCCGTCAAGGCATTGCTCGACCAGCACGGCACCGAAGCCTTGCCGGCAATCCTCATCGACGGTGAAATCGTCTGCCAGGGCGCGTATCCGGACAAGGCGGTCGCCGCCACCTGGATTGCGACGGCCACCCAACCGGCACAAGCATGAGCGCCTCTGTGCTCGACGGGGTCCTGTCCGCCCCGCCCCGCCACCTCTTCTTCACCGGCAAGGGCGGCGTGGGCAAAACCTCGCTCGCCTCGGCCATCGCCCTCAGTCTGGCGGATTCGGGCCGGCGGGTCCTCCTCGTGAGCACCGATCCCGCCTCGAATCTCGACGAAGTTTTCGGCTCCCCGCTCCGTGGCGAACCCACGGCGATCCCCGGCATCGCAAGGCTCTCCGCCATGAACATCGACCCCGAAGAAGCGGCGCGCGCCTATCGGGAAAAAATCCTCTCTCCGCTGCGGGGCCAACTGCCGGAAAGCGCCCTGAGCTCCATCGAAGAACAACTCTCCGGCGCATGCACCACCGAGATCGCCGCTTTCGACGAATTTGCCCGCCTCATCGGTGATCCCGCCACGACCAAGGACTTCGATCACATCGTCTTCGATACCGCCCCGACCGGGCACACTCTCCGGCTGATGCTGCTACCGCGCGCGTGGTCCTCCTTCCTCGACGCCAACACCACCGGCACCTCCTGCCTCGGGCCACTCGCCGGACTGGACGCCCGCCGCGGCATCTACTAGGGCGCGGTCGACACCCTCGCCGATCCCCGGCGCACATCCATCGTGCTCGTCACCCGCGCGGCCGATTCGGCCCTTGCCGAGGCCTGCCGCACTCGCGACGAACTCGCCGAAGTCGGCATCGCCAACCAGGCCCTCATCATCAACGGCCGCTTCCGTGCCACCATGCCGACGGATCCGATCGCCGCGGCCCTCGAGGAGCGGGAATCCCGCGCCCTCGAAAAGCACGCCGACTTCCTCGCCTCCATCGACCACTACACCGTGCCGCTGCGGGCCGAAAACATCGTGGGCGGGGAAGCCCTCCGGCAGCTGCTCACTCCGGCCCCGCCCGACGCGCCCGTGGAAACGGAGCCCTTGCCCGCGCCGCCTCCGTTCCGAGCACCGGCAGACATCATCAAAGACGTGGCCGCGGCCGGCCGCGGCGTCATCCTCACCATGGGCAAGGGCGGCGTGGGCAAGACCACCGTCGCCGCCGGCATCGCCGTTGCCCTTGCCCGGGCCGGGCACAAGGTGCACCTCACCACGACCGATCCGGCGGCCCACCTCGCCGCCACACTTGCCGACGGCATCGACGGCCTCACCGTCGACCGCATCGATCCGGCCGCCGAGACCGCCGCCTACACCGAAGAGGTCCTGGCCACCCGGGGCGCCAATCTCGACGCCGAGGCGCGAGCGCTCCTCGAGGAAGACCTTCGCTCCCCCTGCACCGAAGAGATCGCCGTCTTTCGGGCCTTTGCCCGATCCGTCGACCGCGGGCGCGAACAGTTCGTCGTCCTCGACACCGCCCCCACCGGGCACACCCTTCTCCTTCTCGACGCCACCCAGGCCTACCACCGCGAGCTCAACCGCCAGGCTCGCGAAACGATTCCGGAGGCTGTCCGCGAGCTGCTGCCCCGCCTGCGCGATCCGGGCTTTTGCAAGGTCTTCATCGTCACCCTGCCCGAGACCACTCCGGTTCACGAAGCCGCCGCCCTCCAGGAGGATCTCCGCCGCGCCGGCATCACGCCCGCCGCGTGGATCATCAACCAGAGCCTCGCCCTCACGGAGACCCGCGATCCCCTGCTGCGCCGACGGGCCCGCAGCGAACACCGCTTCTTTCACGAAGTCGCCTCCCTTCACCCCACGGTGACCGCGACGCCGTGGGCGGTTCACCCGCCGATCGGAGCCGAAGCTCTTCTCGCCCTTTTCTCCGAAAACCAATCTTCAGAGAGCCATGCCAAAGTTCATCTATGAGACGATCCCGGCGACCGAGAACGAAAAGCCGGAATACTTCGAAATCGAGCAGCCCGAAGGGGCGGCACCGCTGACCCGACATCCCGTCTCCGGTCAGCCGGTACGCCGTGTCGTCATCGCCGGAGCCGGCGAGCTGAAAGTCCAGCCGGCGGACGAGGGCGGATGTGGCTGCGGCCCGTCCGGCTGCTGCGGGTAACCTCTGCTCCACACCCCCATCCCGATCATGTCCAAAGCGAAACCCGCCGTCCTCATTCTCTGCACCGGCAACTCCTGCCGCAGCCACATGGCCGAAGGCATCCTGAAAGCGGCCGCCGGCGACCTCGTCGACGTCTACAGCGCCGGCTCGAAGCCCGCCGGATACGTCCATCCGAAAGCGATCCAGGTCATGGCCGAGATCGGCATCGATATCTCCGGCCACACCTCCAAGCACATGGACACCTTTCTCGACCGGGACATCACCACCGTGATCACGGTCTGTGGCAACGCCGACCAGGCCTGCCCGACCTTCCCGGGCCAGGTGAACCGCCACCATTGGGGCTTCGACGACCCCGCCCACGCGACGGGAAGCGAAGAGGAGATCCTCGCCGAATTCCGCCGCGTGCGCGATCAGATCAAGCTCGTCTTCGAAGCCTATGCCGCCGGTCTCCGGGAAGGCCGCAACCTCTAGCCGGTCCGCATCCGAACCGCCGCCACGTCCGCGGGCCGCGCGACCCGCGGGCGGCTATCTGTCAAGCCTCTGCCGATAGCGCTTCGATCACGCTATCGGTAAATGCCGCGGTGCTGCATTCACCGCCGAGATCGGGGGTGCGCACGCCCCGCGCGAGCACGCTTTCCACGGCGCGCGTGATCGCCGCGGCCGCTTTTGCCTCACCCAGCCATTCGAGCATCATGCCGGCGGCAAGGATGGCCCCGGCCGGATTCGCGATTCCCTGACCGGCAATGTCCGGCGCGGACCCGTGCACCGGCTCGAAGAGCGAAGGCGCCTCCCGCTCCGGATTCAGGTTCGCCGACGGGTTCAAGCCGAGACTCCCGGTGATCGCGCCGGAGAGATCCGTAAGGATGTCACCGAAAAGGTTCGAGCCGACCACGACATCGAAGAATGCCGGCCGCCGCACGAAATTCATCGAGATCGCGTCGATGTGCTGCTTGTCGACCTCGACATCGGCAAACTCCGGCTTCAGCGTTTCGAGCACATCGTCCCACAATGTGTATCCGTAGCGCTGGGCGTTGGACTTCGTCACCATCGTCAGTCTTCGGCGCCGCTTTTTCGCCAGCTCAAAGCCGAAGCGCAGCGCACGCTCGATTCCCCGGCGGGTGTGCAAGGCGGTTTGCACGGCAAACTCGTCCGAAAATCCACGGCGAAACCGCCCCCCGTTGTCGACGTATTCACCTTCCGAATTCTCCCGGACGACGATCATGTCGATCGGCTCGGTCGTCCGCAGCGGCGTCGGCACCCCGGCGAATGTCCGCGCCGGCCGGACACAGGCCCATTGGTCGAAGGCCTGCCGCATGGTGATGAGGGGCTTGAGCGTCACATTGTCCGGGAGCTTCTCCGGCCAGCCGAGTGCGCCGAGGAATATCGCATCGAACGGGCGCAGTTGCTCGAGAAAATCCGGCGGCGCCACCTCCCCGTGCGCTTCGTAGTAGCGGATCCCCCAGTCGAAGCGGGTGAAATCGAGCGCGAAATCACCGTGCTTCTCCGCGACGGCCCGCAGGACATCCGCAGCGGCATCGGTCACGTCGACCCCGATGCCGTCCCCCGGATAGAGAGCGATTTTGTAGGTATTCATAAAAATGCTTCACGACCGCCGGCATCATGCCTCCGGCGGGGAGGCCTGGCGCTGGCGCCGAAGCGTCCGGCGCGCCGCCATGCGCAGCGCGACACCGATGACAACGAGCACGCCCCCGCAGAAGAGAAACGCGAGCCGGCCCGCGACGTTGTTCGGTATCAGCGCGAAGGCGCTGAGAAACAACCCGTAGGCGAGCGAGAACTTCCCGAGCAGCCGGCTCTGATTCACGTCGGTCTCCCGCACTTCGGCCTCATCCGCCACCACCGGCGTGCGCATGTTTCTGAACATC
This sequence comes from Verrucomicrobiota bacterium, assembly GCA_003694825.1. Lineage (GTDB taxonomy): Bacteria > Verrucomicrobiota > Verrucomicrobiia > Opitutales > Opitutaceae > J108. Next base: position 4,731 of record RFJS01000438.1, read on the forward strand.
CGCTCGACGGCCGCGCGGCGCTCAGCCGGAGGCTCCCTGTAGAAAAAGCGGGTGCCGAGAAACCACAGTGACGGGATCAGCGTATTGATGAACACCGCGACGATGAAGAGATAGTCGTTGGACTCGCGCACCGACAGGGGCGGATCCAGATCCAACACGACGTTGAGCCAGTCCGCGTCGAAGCGCAGCTTGATGAGCAGCGACAGGCAAAAGCCCACCACCACCGTCGACCAGCCCGACCAATCCGGCGTGCGCTTGACGACCGCGCCCCAGAACATGGGTACATTGAGGGGAATGCCGATGAGCGCGACGAATTGCAGCAGCACATCGAAAAGGCCCATGGTCTTGAACTTCACCTGCCACAGGGCGGCCAGCATAATGAAAACCCCGAGAAAGACCGTGACGATCTTGCCCGCGATGAGCAGCTCGGTGTCACCGGCGTTTTTGCGAATGAGCGGCTGGTAGAAATTGCGGATGAGAATGCCGGCGTTGCGGTTCAGTCCGCTGTCCATCGAGGACATCGTGGCCGCGAAGATTGCCGCCACGAGCACCCCGACCATGCCCACCGGCAGCAGGTCCATGCCCATGACGACGTAGGCCGCTTCGCTGGTGCGGTTGCCCAGTTGCGGAAATTCGGCGGCGAGATCGGGGTGCCGCACCGCCGCCACCATCGGCGGTATGAACCAGATGATCGGCCCCACGAGAAAGAGCATCGCGGCGAGCAGCGCCCCCTTGCGCGCATTGGCCGTATCCCGGGCCGTGAGATAGCGGTAGGAGTCGATGAGGTTGTTGGTCGTGAGCAGCTTTTGCACCAGGACGGCACAGATCCAGAAAGCCACGATCGTGCTGTAGTGGATGTCGTTGCCGAGAAGACTGTCGGCCGGAAATTGCGCCATCAGCGCCGACGGGCCGCCGATTTCCACCAGCGCGAATGCCGCCAGCACGATCGAGATCGGCAGCAGCACCAGGACCTGCATAAAGTCGCTCGCCACCACCGCCCAGGTGCCGCCCAGCAGCGAGATCAACAGCACCACCCCGCCCGTGAAGAGGATCGTCAGCTCCAGCGAAATGCCAAAAACCGCCGAACAGAAGATGGACAGGCCCGCCAGCCAGATGCCGCCCTGCATGACGTTTGTCGGCACATACGCCCAGGTGAAAAACTGCTCGCTCACCGGTCCGAAACGGTCCCGCATCGCTTCGATCGGCGTGATGATCCGAAGCTGTCGAAAGCGCGCGGCAAACCACCAGTAGTTCGCCAGGTAGCCCAATACATTTCCCAGGAAGATCACCAGCACGAGCGGCCCGTTTTCATAGGCACTGCTCGCCGCCCCCGTGAACGTCCACGCGCTGAAGGTGGTCATGAAGGCCGAGCTTCCCGTCATCCACCAGAACATCCGCCCTCCGCCCCGAAAGTAATCGCTGACGCTCTTCACGAAGCTCCGAAACCCGAACCCGATCAACACCATGAAGGCGAAATACAGCGCGACGGCGGCGTGATCGTAGAGCGTGAGCATGAGCGGGGAGCGGGTGGAGCCGAGAGCGGGTAACGGGGCGGGATGCGCGCAACGGGAGCGGCCGGACCGGCCAACCGGGACAGCGACGCGACGCCCGAGCGTTGTAATAACTATTATCCGCGGGTCGAGCGATCCCGTCCCACACCGAACCGACCCCGCCCCCCCCTATTGCCGCATCGCACGCAACACCGGACACGCCCCCTCGGCCTCGCCGGCCCGACAGGACGCGAGCAGCGCGGCCAGATTCTCGCGCATCCGGTGCATCTCGGCCATCCGCCGGTCGAGCTCGGCGAGTTTTCTCGACAGCAGCGCCTCCACCTCGCCACAGGCCTCCCCCGGCGTGAGCGAAAGGTCCAGCAGTTCACGGATCTCTCGCAAGGTGAAACCCGCCGCCTTGGCCCGCCGGACGAAGTGCAGGCGCGCCAACGCTTCCTTATCAAAGTCGCGATAGTTGTTGTCCCGCCAACGATGCGCCCGGGGCAACAGCCCCTCGCGCTCATAGTAGCGGATGGTTTCGACGCGGAAGCCCGAGGCGCGGGCGAGTTCACCGATGGTCATGGAAGAGGCGGAATAACGAAAAGTCTCCCGGATCGATACTGGACCCTGAAGTCAACTTCAGGGTGTAGACTCGCGGCATGAATGCAAACCGGCAGCGCTGGATGGTCGGCGCCGGGGTTTTGCCGGCAGTGGCGGCCTCCCTCTGCTGCCTCGGACCGATCATCACACTCGCGCTCGGCCTTGGCGGCTTCGCCGCCGCGGCATGGTTCGCCGAATACCGTCCATGGTTCCTCGGCCTGACGGCGCTCCTGCTCGGAACGGCGTGGGGGCAGGCTCTCCTCCGCCGCCGCGCCTGTGCCGCCGACGACTGCCGCCGTGGGCGCCGCTCCCTCATCCTTCTCTCCCTGGCGACCGTCACCGCCCTCCTGTTCGGGGCCTATCCCTGGATCGCAGGCTCCCGCCCCGCCCGCGCCGAGTCTCACCTCCCGCCAGCAACGGCCGACTCCACGGCACAGACGGTCCATTTCTCCCTTCCGACGATGGATTGCCCAGCCTGTGCGCGACACATCGCCGGAGCCCTCCGAAGCCGGCGCGGTGTCCTCGCCGCGTCCGTCGATTACGACACCAGGTCCGCCCACATCACCTTCGATCCGGCCCGCACCTCACCGGCGGCACTTGCCGATGCCATCGCGGCGACCGGTTTTCCCGCCACGCCTTCACCTCCAGACGATCCGTCACCATGAGCGACTGCTGCCACGCCTCCACCCCTGAACAGGACACCCCCGGCTCGGGGAAGGGCTCCGCTACCTGCCCGGAGTGCGGGCAACCGGGCCGGGCCGTCCCCGTCCGGCTCCTCAAGCATCAGCTCCTCGCCGGTCGGCACGAGGCTCTCCAGCCCGATGAGGCCTGGTGGTTCTGCGCCGGCGAAGGCTGCTCCACCGTCTATTTCTCCGCCGACGGACGCACCTTCTCCACCGTGGACATGCGGGTCCCCGTCACCTGCAAATCCTCCGGGCCAGACCGCCCGCTGTGCTACTGTTTCGGATACTCCGAAGCGATGATCCGCGCCAAGATCGCCGCCACGGGGGCAACGGCCGTTCCCGATCACATCCGTGCCGCGATTCGCGCGGGACATTGCGCCTGCGAAATCCGCAATCCCCAGGGCTCCTGCTGCCTCGCCAACGTGATGGCCGCGGTGAAGGCGGCTGGAAACAAGGACGTCTGATCATCGCCGAAGCGGCCCGCCCATGGCGGCGCTTCTCGCTCCTCGGAGGGAGTTCACGCCCGCTTTGGTGCGCGTGCGCCGCCGGACCGGCCCCGTCACCAGTCGAGTTTTTTGCGATTGCACGATTTTTCGTGCCAACCGCCGGGCTCTCCCATTACTTGCAACACCAATGCAATCGATCGGCGAGCGACTTGAAGAAGCCCGCAAGCGGAAGGGCGTCTCCATCCGCGAGGCGAGCGAAGCGACCAAAATCCGCGGCGAGTTCCTGCTCGGCTTTGAAAACAACCAGTTTGATATCGGACTGCCCGAGATCTACGTCCGCGGCTTTCTCCGCAACTACGCTGTCTTCCTCAAACTGGACGCCGACAAGATCGTCACCGATTTCAACGCCCGCCTCATCGGCGAGGTGAAGGCGGCCCGCCGGGAGCCGCGCGAGCTTTTCGGGCGGATGGAAATCCCGGAGAAGCACCGGAGTGCCGAAGCCTCCACCGCTTCGCGTGAGGCCCGTGCCCCCGGGGATGCCGACGCCGGGGACGAAGGTGACGAGGGGCAGTCGGCCACGGCTGCGGCACCCCGCCTCCAGCTCACGCCGGAGATGCTCAACTACATCAAGATCGGGGCCATCGTCGTCGCCGGCATCGTCGCTATCCTCGTCATCGTCTGGATGATTCAGGCGATCGTCCGCGTCGCCACCTCGCCGTCGGACGAAGCACCGGCCCCGGCGCAACAGACAGCGCCCGCCGCCAGCGCGACAACCGAGCAGCAGGCACCGCAGGAGATCATCACGCTCATCGCCCTCGACGACGTGCGGGTGAAAGTCACGCAAGCGGCCGATGGCAAGGAGCTCTTCGACGGCCCCCTGGCGCGGGGAGAAACCCGTCAGATCGCCAAGCGCGGCCGCGTCCTCATCACCTACGACAAGGGGCGCAACCTCAACGTCGAGAAAGACGGTCGGCGGTTCCGCATGCCGATCGAAGGGATCGGACGCTCCTCGTTCGAATAACCTCTCGCGCCCGCAATCCCGGCCATTCTCCTTTCTGCGAAAACCGCCACGCTGCCGTGGCGGTTTTCTCTTTTCTCCGCGCAAGCGTTCCGCTCGCGAAACCGCGTTAGGACCGCACCGGCGC
>RFJS01000439.1 GCA_003694825.1 Verrucomicrobiota bacterium
CAGGCCATCCGGGCGCAGACGGACGCGGTCGCCGGTGCGATAGATGCGCAGGCCGGGATCGAAGGGCGCGGGAGCGAAGCGTGCGGCGGTGACTTCGGGGTGGCCGAGGTAGCCCCGCGCGAGGGTTGGGCCGCTGAGGCAGAGCTCGCCGATGCCGCCGGCGGGCACCGGCTGCCCCTGGTCGTCGATCACATGGACACCGACGGGGCCGTGTGGCCGGCCGATGGGAATCGCCTCCGCCTCGGTCGGGAATGCCTCGGCATCGAAGGGCACTTCCCAGGTCGTGGCCGTGATGGTGGCCTCGGTGGGGCCATAGCTGTTGATGAGCCGGGTGCGGCGCAGCCCGAGCGCGCGCCACAACTCGATGGCGCGGGGAGGCATGGGCTCGCCGCCGAGGATGATCAGCCGCAGTGAATCGAGCGCACCGCGCACGGGGCTGTCATCGAGCCATCCCTGCAGCAACTGCACGCAATAGCTTGGCGGAAGATCGATGACCGTGAGTTTCTCGCGAGCGACGACGGCGGCAAACTCGGCGGGGGTCCAGAGTTCCGGGCCGCGGATCACGAGGCGGCCGCCACAGGTGAGGGCGCAGAAGATTTGTTCGATCGTCGGATCGAATGCCACGGAATGAAACAGCAGGGAGACGTCCTCGGCGCCGATGCCATAGACGCGGGCGATGCTCGGGATGTGAGCGACGACCGCGCGATGTTCGATCATCACGCCCTTGGGCTCGCCGGTGGAACCGGAGGTGAACAGCACGTAGGCGAGGTGCTCCGGCCGCGTGGCGATGGCCGGTGCGGTGGTGGGCCGGGCGGCGATGTCAGGCGCGTCCTCTGCGAAAGAGACGAGGTGGACCTTCTCGGGAAGCGCATCCGGAAAGGCGTCGACGGTGGGCGCGATCGCGATCAGGGGATCGGCGGTGGCGAGGACCTGGCGCTGGCGTTCCGCCGGCCAGGATGGGTCGATGGGCACGACGGCGGCCCCGCTTTTGAGGACGGCGAGCAGGGCGATGACAAAGTCGGCCGATCGTTCGAAGAAGAGGGCCACGCGTTCGTCGGCCGCGGCGCCGCGCTCCACCAGCAGATGGGCGAGACGGTTGGCCCGGACATCGAGTGCGTCGTAGCTCAGCCGCGTGTCGCCATCGACGACGGCGATCGCTTCCGGCGTCTGCGAGGCCTGGTGTTCGAAGAGCTGGTGGAGGAGAAGCGCCTCCTGCTCGGCCTCGACAGGGGCGGGCGTCGACGCCGCGTCACACCGGTCCACGGTGAAGGCGAGGTCGCCGATCGGTGTATCTGGCGACTGGATGCAATCGCAGAGCAGGGTTTCAAAGGCGGCCAGCCAGTTGTAGACGGTTTGCCCGGCGAAGATGTCGGTGTTGTAACTGGCCTCGAGAACGATCTCGTCGGGCCCGAGGATGGCGTTGAAGGCGAGTTCGGCGTTGAAGTATTCGCTGTGGTTCTGGAAGGCGCTGAACTCGAGCCCGTCGAACGCGATATCGGCGAGGGCGGGATCGAGATTGAAAGCCAGGCCGACGGATGAGGGCCGCGAGGGGTCGGGCCGCCAGCGCAGTTCTCGAGTGAGATCGCCGAGAGAGACGTGTGCGTGGGCGATCTGTTTGAAGAGCTCCACCTGGGTCCGGTTGACGAGTTCGCGGAAGCTCAGAGATGGGTCGATCCTGACGCGGGTTGGGAGGTATTTTACGCAGTGGGCGACGAGCGAATGCTTGCGGTAGACGTTCTGCCCGGCCACCGGGATGCCGATCAGCAGATCGGTGGCGCCGGAGAGGCGGTGGATAAGAATCGAGAAAGTGGTGTAGAGAAGGCCGAACGGTGTGGCGCGCGCCGATGCGACAAGCGACTCGAGGCGGCTGCGCACTTCCGCCGTCAGCTTCCGATGGATCGTCTCGCCCCGGTAGGACGGACGTCGCGGGCGCGGAAAGTCTTCCGGCAGCGGCGGGGGCGGAGGCGGATCGGCGAGGCGCTCCCGCCAGAACGCCAGGGCATCTTTTCGGGCTTTCGAGGTGCGGCGTTCTGCTTCGCCGAGCGCCCAGGCGGTGAGGCTCTCGGCGGGTGGAAGCGAGGGCTCCCTGCCGGCTGTCCGGGCGTTGTAGCAGGCGGCGAGGTCGCGGATCAGCGTATCGCAGGACCATCCATCGCAGGCGATATGATGCGCGATGAAGATTACCTGAGTCTCATGCCCGGAGGAAGCGATCCAGAAACGAAATACAGGGCCTTTCTCGAGGTCGAAGGGGGTGGAGCAGACCTCGCGCACCCAGGCCGCGAACTCGGCCGTCCCGGGGGCATGGGGTGCTTCGAGAATGTCCACCGGGCCGGGCGGATGGATGGTTTGCGTCGAGCCATCCGGAGCGAAGGTGCACCGCAGCGATTCATGGCGATGGACGACGTCGGTGATCGCCGAGCGAAGGGCGCCGTGATCGGCATCGCCGCGCAGGCGGATGGTCATGGAGATGTTCAATGCCGCATTGGCCTCGCGGCCGAAGCTGGCGGCGAGGAAGAGCTCGCGCTGGGCATCGGTGAGCGGCACCGACCGGGGGGATTCTCCGGATGCGGGGGAGCCGCCTCGGTCGTCCTGCGGCGGGGTCGGGCGCGCCGCCCGCAGCAGCCCGACGCCGGCCATGGCATCGATGCTCTCCTCGAAAGCGCCGGCGATGCGGTCGACGTCCTCCGGGGTGTGGGCGACGGAGAGGAAACCGACCCGTCCCTCCCAGATGTGGATGCCGCGGTGGCGCAGGTGGTAGAAGAGGAGGCCGGCGTGCGGAGGTTCTTCCGCGAAATGCAGATGGAAGAACGAGGAGAAATGGGCGAGGTGCGCGTCGATGCCGCGGCGGGCGAAGGCCGCGTTGACGCGGTCGGCCAGCTCGCCGGTGAGGGCGTTGGCCGTTTCCTGAGGCGTGTGGCCGCGGGCTTTGAGCCACTGGAGGGAGGCGTGGGCGGCGGCCATGGCCAGCGGGTGGCGCACGAAGGTGCCGGCGAA
>RFJS01000440.1 GCA_003694825.1 Verrucomicrobiota bacterium
ACGATGTCGCCATCGGGCCGACCGCCGTGTCCGCCAACGCGGTGGGGGCGGATGGTTCGTCGAGTTCGAACACGGTCGCGGATGCCAAACCGCGTTCCGTGAAGTATCTTCCATTGTGGATGAACGCCTCGGTGAATGGGACGACCAGGGGCGGGAAGTGGCGGTAGCTCCAGTCAACGGCCGGCTCGCCGGGACCGCTGTTCAGCGTGGAGAGATGTGTTTTGAAGTGGCGGGCGTCGTTCGAGAAACGCAGTTCGCCGAGCCGGCTTTCGCGGCGGAAGACGGCGAACGCATCCGGCCAGGCGTGCCGCGCCAACAGGTCGAGCGAAGCATCGTAGAGCGTGGCGACCATCTCGGCGGCCGCTGCGGGCTCGGCGTCGGGGCCGGTGACGACGGCGGTCCATGTCTCGGTCGCTCCGGGCAGGAGTTTGGACCGGAAGCTCTCCCATTTCACCTCGAGACGTTTGTTGGACCACGGCACGGAGACTGTCCGTTGTTCAAGGTAGGCGCGGTTTTCGTGGACGAAAAACGTCCGCAGTGTGAAACCGCCGCGCATCGCTTCGGTGACCGGCTGTTCGATGAGCACCTGCGTCTGCCCGGGATCCGTCCAATAGGCCTGCAGGACTTTGCCGGCGCAGGAAAGTTCGACGAAGGCCCGCCCGCGGTCGTATCCAGTGCCCCACAACGCGCGGAATGTCTCACCGGGCTCAGCGGATTCCTGCGAAAGAATGAGGCGCTGCGGGACACGGATCGGAAAGCGCCGCGCATGCGGGTCGAGCACTTCGATGGTGCGGTGCGCGGCGACGGGTTTTCCGAACGGATCTGCAAACTCGGCGGAAGCCCGGTAGATGCCGGCGGGCAGGGGCACTTCTATTTCGGCCACGCCGTCCTCGCCGACCGGGAGGGCGGTGGCAAAGACCGGCTCGCCCGCCGCCCAGTTTTTCGGATTCGAGAGATCGGGCGGTTCCTCGGAACCGGAGGGCGGCGACGGCAGAGGTGGGTGGAAGGGGGGGACGTCGGGCTGTGGCCGGTGGACGGAGTCGGGTTGCTTCAGGGCGTAGATCGTGAGCTGGCCGCGGGCGGGCGCCGGGTCACCGTCGCGGGAGGTGGTCCGGATGCGCAGGCGCACGGGCGTGCCGGTGCTGAGCCACGCGTCGGTGTCGATGACGGCTTTCAGCGTGGTGTAGCCGGCACGGACTTCGGTGACGTCCGTGTGGGTCTCGCCGGCGCTGTCGGTGACGTCGGCATGGACGATGTAGAAAAATTCCGGGTCGTCATCGGGTGCGGCGATCTCATCCGGTGCGGCGGTGAATTCGATGGTGAAGGAGCCGTCGGACGCGGTCGTGGTCGCGCCATGGACGACAAGGGGCGTGAATGCGGTGTGTCGGCCGCAGGTTGGGCAGGATATGTATCGAGTGATCCGCCACTCCACCTTCGCGCCGTCGACGGGGGCGACGGTGTAGGCGACGGCCCGCCCGTGGACGCGGACGGTCGAGGAAATGCGCACGGGCGCGGAGGACCGGGTGAGTTTGACGCGGAACTTTGGTCGCCTGTATTCCTCCATGCGAATGGTGGTTGCGCCGGAAGGCCCCTCGGCGACAGCCAGTTTCAGGTAGCCCGTGAGCCTGTCCCGCGGGGCGGTGAAGGTGCCGCTGAAGGAGCCGTAGTCGTTGGTGCGATGTTCGGCGCGGGCGATCTCCTTGCCGTTGAGGTCGCGGAGGATGACCGTCACGGAGCGGTCCGGGAGCGTATGGTAGTCGGCCGCTTCGGTGTCGGCGGCGATGCAGATGCCCTTGTAGTGAATCGTCTGCCCGGGCCGGTAGAGGGTGCGGTCGGTGAAAAAGGCGGTCGTTTCGTTCCGAGGTCCGAGAGCGTATGGGTCTTCGTGTAGAACCAGGTTGTCGACGGCGATGATCTGGTCTGCTTTCCGGGCAGCGACCAGCAGCGGTGGTTCCTCGGGGAAGGTGGCCTGGAAGCGGCCCGCGGCATCGGAGACGGTTTCTCGCGCAAGGCGCCATTTCCTATTGCGATCGAGTGTCCAGAATTGCACCTGGGCGCCCTCGATCGGTTCGCCGTCTCGCGCGTCGAGAACGAAACCCGCCACGGTCGGACCCGCCCGGGTGCGCGTCTCGAGGACGAGGGCGAGGTTGCCGGCGAAGATGGGGATGGAGCTGACGGCGTTTTTTGTCTCGGAGAGGAAGTCGGGAGACGCGCTGGCGACGATGAGGTAGTAGCCCGGAGCGAGCGACGGGTCGGGAAGGTGAATCCGGCGCAGTTTGTAGTCTTCAGTCGGTGACAGATCGTGGTCCCAGGCGAGAGCGAGGGCGTCGTCGCCGTCTTTCAGGAGATCGCGCAGCTCATCCGATGATGGAGAAAAGTCCCGGCGGTCCCTTTCGAGGCACTTGTCGAGATCGAGACGGTAGGCGCGGAACCAGACGTGGGTGAGGTTGCGGTAGGTGATGTCGATGGTCGGCCGGGGCTCGCTCCAGACGGATTCGGTCGAGAG
>RFJS01000441.1 GCA_003694825.1 Verrucomicrobiota bacterium
AAAAACGAGCCGCCACGTGCTCGGCGGGATGGGCGTGGCGGGAGCACGTGGCGGCATTGTGGGATGGGGAGGACAATCGAGGCCTTATTGATAAATTGAGAACCGGCGGTTTGTAAAGAACGGATTAAACCGAAAACTGCCGGCGGCAGCGGACAGGGAGCCGCCGCGCACGGGGGATCGATTGGCAGGGGCGGTGGCGCCGCTTCCGGATCGTCGCGGTGGGGCTGCGGTAAATCGTTCCGGGGCGACTGTGCACCACCCAGGCGCTCTCGTGAGGCTTTCCGCGGCAACGGCCGGCCACGGAGTTTTCAGAGGCGCTGTTAGGCGAGGGGATCGCCGGTGGTGGCGCAAAGGGCGGCCTGGTAGGCCTTGATCGTGGCTGCGGCCATCTCATCCCATCCCCAGCGGGCGGCGGTTTCGTGGTTGAGGCGGCCGATGGATGCGAGCCGTTCGTGCTCGGTGCAGGCCCGCGCCAACGCCTCGTGGAGGGCGTCGGGTTGGTCCGGGTCGTAGAAGAGGCCGCCCTCCGGACCGAGCGCTTCGGCCATGGAGCCGCGTGCGGGGACGATGCAGGCTCGGGCGAAGGACATGGCGAGGACGACAGCGCCGGAGGTCAGGTAGTCGCGGTAGGGGAGGACGACGGCGTCACAGGCGTTCAGATACACCTGGACTTTGTCATCGGGCACGAATTCGGCATGGATCTGGATGCGCCGGTCCCGGGCCGTGGTGGCGGCGATTTCGCGGTGCAACGCTGTATCCCAGGGTTTTCCGGCGATCACGAGCCGGGCGTCGGCATGGGGCAGCCGGCGAAAGGCATCGATCAGGTCGGGGACGCCCTTGTAGCGCCGGATGGCGCCGAAGAAGAGAAACACGCGGGCGTTTTCCGGCAGGCTGAGGGCGGCGCGGGCCTCGCCGCGGGAGAGGTTGTTGGGGTAGGTGCCGATATAGTTGGCGTGGGGAACGACGTGGACTTTCGAGCGATCGGAAGCGCCGAACTCACGGCAGACGGTTTCCGCGGCCGCCCGGGAATGCACGAGCACAGAGCGGGCGCCATGAAAGACGAGGCGTGCAAGCATCCGGTCGACGCTGCGCCAGCGCGCTTCCGGATCGTAGAGATCATGAACAGTCCACACCCAGGGGTAGCCCATGCGCCGAAGCCGGAGAAACTGCACCGTGTGTGCGGAAAACGATTCGATCAGGCGGTTGAAGCCGAACTTCGGCAACCAGTGCATGTGCAGCAGGTCGCACTTGCGGCGTTCGCCGCTGTTTTCGCGGACGAAACCACCGAGACGTTCGGCGGGTGTGCGCGTGGTCACGAGCCAACCCTGGCGGCGAATGGCGTCGGCGAGCTTTCGCTGGTAGGGGTTGTCTTCGGCATACGGAGCGAAGCAGACACTCGGAAGGGGGCGGCGGTTGGGGCCGGTGGAACCTCCGGGGGTCGAACGCTGGGTGGAGAGGCTGGAGAGCTCGGAATGCAGGCGGCTCACGGTGGGGATTTTTGCAAGGTTTCCGCTGCCGTGAAAAGCCCAGGGTGTTGAAAATCAATGTGAAAGCGATCGGCGCGGCCGGTTTTGGCACCGCCGCACGGCGGCGCGGAGGGTGGCGAGGCGCGCGCGGATGACGCCTCGGCAGGCCAGGCGCCAGTCGGGCCGGTGGGGGATCGGGCGGATCTCCGCGAGGCGTCCGGGGAGAGCGGTGGAGAACGCGCTCCAGGTGCGGTGGCCGGCCGCGATCGAGGCGTGGGCGCGACGACCGAGCTCCGGAAGGGCCTCGAGATCGAGCCGCGGGGGGCGGCCGGGTTCGAAGAGGACGCCGTTTTCGCCGTGAGTGATGTATTCGTTCATCGTCGGGCGATCGGCGGCGACGACACAGCGGCCCATGGCCATGGCCTTGAGGAAACTCATGCCGATGCCCTCCTCGATACGGGGAGCGATGAAGACGCCGTGTTCGGAGACGATGCGGTCGGCGGCGGCGGGGTCGTCGAACCACTGGCTCGTGGTGATATCGAAGGCGCGCTCGTCTTCCGGGGAGATCGGCGAAGGCGTGAAGCCGGGATCGGCGACGCGGTGCAGATGGATCCGACGGATCCCGGAAGCGCGGGCGATTTCCCGGACGAAGGGCCAGGAAATCTGGGGGATGCGTTCCCAGAAGAAAATCGAAGCCGGTGTTCCCGGGGCGGACGGGGCGGGCCTCGGCGGAGGGAAGTAGCGCGTGCGCCAGACTGCGGCCCCCGCCTGCTCCAGGAAATCGCCGAGCGCATCGCAGAAGGAAAGAAACGTGAAGTCCCCGTAGGGCCGCCAGGCCTCGACGCGCTTCGCCGCAGAATCGTGCATCGGCACGAGCAAATACCGACGAATGCCCAGCGCCCGATATTCCTCGGGCGGAAGCAGCATCTGAAAGGAAATGGCCGCGTGCCAGCGCTGTCGGCGGATACGCCGGTCCCACACGCGGTTTGCCGGGACGGTGACCACGTCAAATTCGCGAGCGAAGCACTCGGCCAGAAATCGATGTGACCCGGTGTTTTCGAAGTGGAAACGGTTGCCCAAAAACAGCAGCCGAGGCCGCGCGCGGCATCCAGCCGATCCGGAAGCCGTCTCGTGGTGGTGCGTCTGCGGCTGTTTGGCGCTTTCAATCATGGCCTCTTCGGGGGTTCTCGAATGTCGCGATCCGATTACATGCCCGGAGCAACGGGGGCAAATAGATCGTCCGGCCGTGCGTCCTGATTTCGAGCTGGGGTTTTGACCGATGCCACCGGGCGGCATGTCGCGGCTGCGGCTCTGTCCCGCCGGCTTGCCGGCCGGGTTTTCAGGCGGCGGCCTGCCGATCGACGCGCAGCGCGAGGACTCCGGTCAGCCAACCCGCCGCGCCGAGGAGCGTCGCGGCGGCGATGGTGCGAAACATCAGCGGATAGCCGTAGTGATCCGCGAGCCAGCCGCTCAAGGCGGCGCCGACGAGCATGCCGGTCATGCGCATGGCCATGTAGTCGCTGAGCACGGTGGCGCGCTGGCGGGCGCCGGCGAGGCTGGAGAGGTAGACGATCGCGCACACCTCGATGCCGCCCCAACAGATGCCGTGCAGGAGGATGGGGATCCAGAGCAGGTGGGGGTCGTCGATGAGCGAGATCAGGAAAATGCGCACGGGCTGGGCGAAAAACGCGCCGGCGAGAACGAAGGCGGGATGGACGCGGTCGATCACGCGGCCCATCAGCGGCAGCGAAATCATGGCGACGAGGCCCATGCTGCCTGAGAGCATGCCGAGGAGCCGGGTGCCGCCGCCCAGCTCGCGGGCATAGGCGGTGAAGAACGCGTGCACCGAGGGCTCGCCGAGCGCGATGAAGAAGTAGGCGCCGAGAAAGAGCAGGATGCCCGGATGCCGTCGGCGCGAGGGACGGTCGGCCGCCTCTGCGGGCGTCTTTTCCGGGACGGGGAGATGTCGCAGCAGGAGAACCGAAGCGAGGATGATCACGGCCGCGGCCTGCGCGGCGCGGCCGATATCGTCGAAAATCATCGGCAGTCCCATGGTGCCGAGGATGAACCCCATCGAACCGAATGCCCGGTAGGTGCCGATGCCTTTGCCGGTGCGCTCTCTGCCGACAGCCTGGACGGCGAGCGCCGACATCATGCCGCTGATCATCGGCATGAACACCCCCTTGAGCACGCCGTAGAGGAGAAAGTGGGCCGGCGTCCGGCTCAGTGAAAAACCGGTCAGCAGCAGGCCGATCCCCACTGATCCCCAGATCACGATGGTCCGGTGCGCCTGCCGGCGGTCGGCGATCCGTCCCCAGAAAATGGAGCTTCCGATAAACACGCCGCTGCTCACCGCAAGAATCGCGCCGATGGCGGTTTCGCCGATCCCCATATCCTTCATGCGCACGGCATCGAAGGCGAACAGAACGCCCATCGAGGCGAGCTGCATGAGGCAGGCGAGACGAAGGATCCAGAGTGTGGGCATGGGGAGCGCGAAGGAGCGTGGCGCGCCTCGGTGAGAGCGGCAACATCACTGTGTGCCGCCAATGCGCATGGCGCTTCGATCGTTCGTGCCCGCGCGGATTCTTTTGGGCGGACGCCGGTGGCCGGGGGCTTTAGCTTCTGCCGTCATGAATGGGTCTCTCCATGCCATCGGGCTGGCACAGTTGGCCGTCGGTTTGATCCCTGTGGCGGCGGTTCTCGTGATCTTGTGGCGGTGGTCGCTGGGCTGTGGCAACGCGCTCTACGCCATCGTCCGGATGCTCGTGCAGCTGCTGCTGGTGGGTTTTGTGCTCACCTCTATCTTCGAGTCGAACAGCCCATGGATCGTCACGCTCGTGCTCGCGATCATGCTCGCATCGGCGAGCTGGATCGCGCTGCGGACGGCGGGCGGCCGGCGGCGGCGACTGTATGGACGGGCGCTGATGGCGATCAGCATCGGCGGCGGGGTGGCACTCGTCTTTTTGACGCAGGGCGTCCTGCGGCTCGACCCATGGTTCACGCCGCGCTACGTCGTGCCGCTCGGCGGCATGGTGTTTGCGAACGCGATGAACAGCGTGAGTCTGGCGGCGGAGCGCTTTTATGCGGAGCGCGGGCGCGGCGAGGGATGGGTCGAGGCGCGCGGGCGTGCCATGAAGGCGGCGTTGATTCCGATCACCAATTCGCTCTTCGCCGTCGGCCTGGTGTCGCTCCCGGGCATCATGACCGGGCAGATTCTCTCGGGTGTCTCGCCATTGATCGCGGTGCGCTACCAGATCGTCGTCATGTGCATGGTCTTCACCTCGGCAGGGCTTTCAGCGGCAGTGTTTCTGGCGCAGCTCGCGCGTCTCGAGAGAACTGAGACGGAAGCCGGGGCGCGTCAGCGCAGCGTGTAGACCTCGACGAGCGCGATGCCGGCGGCCGCGCCGGCGGCGGCGACCTGGACGGTGTAGCCGCCG
>RFJS01000442.1 GCA_003694825.1 Verrucomicrobiota bacterium
GCCATCACGCCCGACGGTCCGCGGGGACCGATCTATGACCTCAAGGCCGGTGCCTTGCTGGCCGCCCGGCGCACCGGCTCTGCCATCTTGCTGATGGGCATCGAGTATCGGAAGGCGTGGCGGTTGAAGAGCTGGGACCGCTTCTGCATACCCGTACCCTTTTCCCGGGCACGCGTGCGTTTCGAGCTGGTGAGCCCGGAGCAGCTCGATGCGCACCGGGAAGATCTTGCCCGCTGGCTTCGCGGCAGGCTCATGGAGCTCAACGGCGAGCGCGAGCAGAGCGCCGAGGCGGCCGGATAGGCGGTGGCGTGGGCGCTCGGCGCATGCGCCGCGGGGGGCGTGGCGGGCATCTGGATGCAGCTCAGGAGGCCTGGCGGAGCCGATCGAGGACGCGCTGGACCAGGCGTTCGATGCGCCCGGCGACGATGGTCGCGGCGTGATTGTCGAGCACCTGCCGGTAGGCGCGTTCGGTCATGGGATCGATGCGCTCGGGATGGGCGACGAGTTCGAGGATCTTCTCCGCGCAATCCACCGGGTCGCCCGTGCGAAAGACCAGTGCGTTCTCGCCGTTGCGGATGAGGTCGGCGCAGCTGCCTTCCACGGTCGTGACGATGGGCAGGCGGGCGGACATGGCCCGCAGCAGCACGACAGGAAAGGCCTCCGGCGTGCGCGCGGTGAAGAGGAAGGCGTCATAGGTGGGGTAGAGCGAGGTCATGTCCTCCACCCTTGCGTGACGAATGGTGACGACGCCGGCGAGCTGCGCCGCGCGCACGTAATCGTGCAGGCGGCTTTCGAAGGCGACATCACCGCGACCGAAGATATCGAGAGAAAACTGCATGCTGCCCCCGTGGCGCAGTTCCTGGATCGCCTGGATGGCGGTCATGGGATCGTTTTCCATGTCGAGGCTGCCCACCCAGAGCAGGCGGCGGATCTCGTCGCGGCGATGCGGCGTGGCCGGAATTTCGTCGCGACCGATGCAATACGGAATGATCTCGCTGCCGTCGATGGCATAGCCGGCGGAGCGGATGGATTCACGCAGCGCCCGCGAGGCGAAGCATGCATCGCGCAGCGGGATGCTGTTGGGCGGTTGCACGGGGAAGCGCTCGAGCAGCGGGCGGGCGAGCAGCGTCGTGCGCAGGAGCCGCCGGATGAGGCGTTCGCGGGAGGGCAGGGCGGCGGTCCACCAGGCGAACCAGGGATCGTTTTTCAGGCGGTTTCGTGGCCAGGAATCGAATACGATGTAAACTACCTGGCGGCGCTGCCGGTAGAGCTCCCAGAGAAGGGAGTTTGAGAGTCCGGTCATGCTCCAGACGATGACGGCGTCGGCCGGCAGCTCATCGAGGGCGCTGCGCAGGGCCGCGAGGTTGTGCCGCTCGTTGCGCAGCAGCCGGGTGAAGGGCGGATGGGTCGCAGGGGCGAGGTAGAGCTTGCGCAGGGCGAAACGCTCGCGATCAGGCACGCCCGGCGTGCGCAGGTGGGAGGTGAGGACGCGGTTGAAATGGCCGCGGTGGGCCAGCTCGTTGACGATGAGCCGGCATTGGCGCTCGACGGGACCGGTGGAGTAGGGCGGATAGTGGTTGGAGATGTGAAGCAGTTTCACGATCGGTGCCGCTGTCCATCGTCACGCATCGGCGGCGGACGGCAAGCAGATCACCCGAGCGAGCGGTGATTTCTCCGGCCGGGTCCGGCGGTTGGCACGAAAAACCGGCCGCCTCCGCGAAGGAGACGGCCGGTGTGGTTTTCTCGTTTATCGCTACTGCGGTGTTGGTCCGTGGCCGCCGGGCTGATCGTCAGAATGTCGGGACGACGGTGTTTTTCTGCCCGACTGTCGCGACGAAGTCTTCGCCGGCGCACCAGACCTCATCATTGATGAGGACTTTGTAGGGGAAGGGGCGTGACGCCGCCTTCGTGGACCATGTCCAGGCATCGGACGACTCGCAGTCCATGGGCACGCCGTGCTCCCAGCTCAGGCCGGGGCCTTCGCCGCGGATGTAGAGCGTGTTGCCGAAGCCGACATCGATACGCGCCTCGATCGTGGTGACCGCGGGCTCGGTAGCTGCCGGAGCCGGGGTCGATGCGACCGCGGGCGCAGCCGCCGGCGTCTTCGCAGCGGACGCTGCCTTTTTTGCAGTGGCCGTCTTCTTTTTCGTGGCGGCCTTCTTCGTGGCAGTGGTCGCTTTCTTCGCCGGCTTCGATGCCGCCTTCTTTTTGGCGGCCCGGGCGGGAGCCTTTGCAGCCGATTTGGCAGAGGCTTCCGTGGCTTTCGCTTTTTTCATGGTCGTAGTATGTGTGCTCTCTGTGTTGTCGCTGGTGGATGCAGGGATGCACCCATTCGCACAGTCGCGAAATTTGCCAGCATGGGTTCAGACGGGCAACAGCAATTTCGGGGCCACTCGGTGGGGCGGAAAGGACGGCGCGGCCTGAATCGATCCTCTCGTTGATCTTCAGCCTGCTGTGGGCTCGATGGTGGGCGCTACAGGACTCGAACCTGTGACCCCTAGTGTGTGATACTAGTGCTCTAACCAACTGAGCTAAGCGCCCCCGGAAGGAGGAAAGCGCAGAGAGTGAACGGGCCGTGATCGGCTTGGCAATCCCGGAGTTGCAGAGAATTCGTGATCCGGGCGCGGCGGCCGGCGGACGCGGCGGTTATCGCTTGCGGCCGGCGGACCACATGGAGCGCTGCGGGACGCCGCCGGTGGGGGAGGCGGCCTGGGCCAGCCGGAGGGTGAACTGCCGTTCGCGCTCCTCGAATGCCTCGAGGTCGCGCTCGAGCTTCGCCTGTTTTTCGCGGAGGTGTTCCTCGTAGCGGCGAAGCGCCGCCTCCTGTTCCTGGAAGGTGCGCACGTCGTCGAGGAAGGCCTTGCGGTCGCGCTCGAGCGCTTCGGAGGCCTTGTGCACCTTTTCCCAGGCGGCCTTGACGGCGGCATCGTCGCCAAGCGGTCGCGGATGGGCCGGGGGGCGGCGGCTCTGGAGGCGGACCCTTTCCTGTTCGAGGCGCTTCTGCTGCTCGCGCAGCCGGGCCTCGAAGGCCTTGAGGCTCTTTTCCTGCCGCTCGAGGTTTTCGATGTCTTCGAGGAAGTTTTTGCGATCTTCCTCGAGTTTGGCCATGGCCTGCTTGATCCGCGCGGTTTCGAGGCGGGCCTTGAGCTTTTCGCGATTGAGCTGTTCGCGCTCCTTGCGGAGCTGTTCGCGGGCCTTTTCGAGTTCGGCGCGATCGGAGGCGTCGGCGCGCATTTTTTCCGCGGCGGATTTGGCGAGCTGCTGTTCCATTTCCTCGCGGCGGCGGGCGAGGGCGGCGCGCTCCTCCTGGAGGCGGGCGATCTGTTGATCGCGCTCGCGTTGAAGCTGGTTGCGCTCTTCGGCGAGCCGCGTGCTTTCCAGCTGGAGGGTGCGGCGCTCGGAGAGGAGTTGCTGGCGCAGGCGCTTGAGTTCTTCGCGTTCGGTGGCGAGTGCTTCGCGCTCTTCGTCGGATGAGCCGGCGGCGTTGATCTGTGCCTTGAGGCTCTCGCGTTCGACCTCGAGGCGCTCGTGCTGGGCCTTGAGTGCTTTGCGCTCTTCTTCGAGCTGGGCGTGAGCGGCGGCGAGGGCCTGGCGCTCCTGGTTGAGGGTGCGGCGCAGGGAGTCGAGGCGGGCGCGCTCGCCGGCGAGTTCGGCGCGCTGCTCTTCCTGGTCCTGCATGGCGGCGGTGGCGCGTTCGGCCAGGGCCTGGCGTTCGCGTTCGAGCCGGGCTTCCAGCTCGGCGATGCGGGCGGCGCGCTCCTCGAGTTCGTTGTTGCGTTCGCGGTTCTCGCGAGCGGTCGCCTCAAGTTGTTCCTGGAGGGCGCTGAGGCGCTCGCGGTCGGCCTCGAGCCGGCGGGTGCGCTCTTCGAGCTGCGCGAACTGCCGCTGTTTTTCCGCGAGGGTTTTCTTTTCCTCTTCGAGAGCGGCGCGGGCGTTTTGCAGGGCGGTGTGTTCGGCCTCGAGCTTGCGGGTGTGCTCGGCCTGGGCTTCGGCCTGCTTTTGCAGCTGGGCGGCGCGTTGCTCGAGTTGCTGTTTTTCGGCGGCGAGCGCCTCGCGGGCTTTTTCGATTTCTTCGGAGGCGCGGGCCTGGGCGGTGGCGATGCCGTGGCGGGCGGCGAGGTCTTCGATCTCGGCTTCGCGCAGATCGAGGGCGGCGGCGCGGTTGTTGAGTTCGCTGCGGGCGGCTTCGATGGCGGCGCGCTCGGCGTCGAGCGCCTCGGAACGGCGTTGATTTTCGCTGCGGGCGGCTTCGAGCGCTTCGCGGGCGGCCTGGAGCGTTTCTTCCTCACGGCGAAGGGTTTCACGTGCCTTGCGGACGCTGTCGCGCTCCTGGTGAACGGTTTCGCGCAGGGCGAGGATGGCGCGGGCTTCGGCTTCGGCTTTGGTGACGGCCTCGCGCTGTTCGGCGAGGTTTTCCTTTTCCGATTCGAGGGCCTGGCGGTTCTCCGCGAGTTCGCGCTGCGCGTTTTCGAGTTCGGTGTGGCGGCGTTCGAGGGCGTCGCGGGTGGCGGTGAGCGAGGAGCGCTCGGCGCTGAGGCGCGCCTCGTCGTCACGCAGACGGGCGGCGAGCGCCTCGGCTTCGCGTTCGTTTTGCGCGAGGGATTGCTCGCGGCGGTTGAGTGCTTCGCGCCGGGCCTCGAGTTCTTCGATAGCCTGGGAGAGGTTGCGGCCTTCGGCTTCGATGTCGGAGCGCCGGCGGTTGAGCAGTTCGGTTTCGTTGCGAAGGGCGAGACGCTCGGCCTCGAGTTGTTCGCGGGTTTGGGCGGCCTCGGCCTGGAAGCGTTCGCGCTCTTCGTTGAAGCGGTGGACCTGTTGGTCGAATTCGGCGCGGATTTGCTCGAGCTGTTCGCGGGACTGGCGAAGGGCTTTCTCGCGTTCGCTCAGTTCAGTTTCGGCCTGTTTGACGTCCTGCTGCCGGGCGAGGCTCTCCTGGAGTTCGTTTTTGAGGCGGGCGGCTTCGGCGGCGTCGTTGCGGGCCTCGGCGAGTTTGCGCTCGAGAGCGGCTTTCTGTTCCTCGAGCTGACGTTTCTGTTCGAGGAGCTGTTTTTCGGTTTCGGCGAGGCGGTTTTGGAGGGTATCGAGTTCCTCGCTACGGTTGTCGAGAGTGGCGCGGATGCGGGCGAGCTTTTGCTCTTCGTCGCTCAGGGCGGCGGCGCGGGTGTTGAGCTCGGCGGTGCGCTGGTCGATCTCTTCGCGGCGCGCTTCGAGTTCGCGGGCTTCCTTGCCGAGGCGTTCAGCCTCGGCTTCGAGGTGGGCGGCGCGCTCTTCGAGGCCGGCGAGGCGGGCGGTGGCTTCGTCGATGCGCTTTTGTTCTTCGGCCTGTTTGCGGGCTCGCTGTTCGCAGGCTTCGCGGGCGGCGGCGAGATCGCGGCGGCCGGCCTCGAGTTCGTGGCGAGCCTTTTCGATCTGCATGGCGCGACGCTCGAGTTCGTCGCGATTCTTCTCGTAGGCCTCGGTGGCTTCGCGGAGGTGCTCGGTTTCTTCGACGAGTTCGGCGGCGCGCCGGGAGAGGGTTTCCTGTTCGGTGCGGACGCGGCGCTCGCGGGCTTCGAGCTGTTGTGTGCGTTCGTCGAGGGCGCGGGCCTTTTCGGCGAGTTCAGCGGAGAGTTTTTCGACGGCGGCTTCGCGCTGCTGGATGGCCTGTTCGTGCTCGGCGAGGTTTGCGGTCCGCGCTTCGAGGTCGGCTTGCAGGCTGGCGAGTTCGGCGTGGCGGGTCTCGAGTTGCTCGCTGCGCTGCCGCAGTTCTTCGGCTCGAGTGTCGAGCTGCTTTTCGGTTTCTGCGAGGCGGGTTTCCGATTCGCTGAGGGTGTTTTCGCGTTCGTCGAGGGAACGGGCAAGGGCCTGCAGGCGCGTGGTTTCGTCCTCGATACGGGCGCGTTCCTCTTCGAGGGCGGCCTGTCTTTGCTCGAGGTCGGCAACGGCGGCCTCGCGATCGGCGAGGGCCTCTTCGCGGGCGTCGGTGGCGGCCTGGCGTTCGTCGAGTTCGGTGCGTCGGTCGGCGAGTTCGCGGCTGAGTTTTTCGAGTTCGGCGCGGCGGGTGTCGTGGGCGGCGATCTCGGCCTGGAGCTTTTCGCGGTCGCTGGCGAGGGCTTCGCGCTGGGTGTTGAGGCGGGCGACGGCGTCGCGCAGGGCGGCGCGTTCCTGTTCGAGCTGGCCGCGGGCGGCGGCGAGTTCGGCTTCGCGGGCGGCGAGGGCTTCGGTCTGTTCGCCGAGTTCGCGGGCCCGCTTTTCGGCGGCGTCTTTCTGTTCTTCGAGCGCCTGTTGGGCAGCTTCGATGCGCGCCTTGATGGCGAGTTGGCGGGCGAGTTCCTCGCGCTGTTCTTCGAGTTGCCGGGCAGTTTCGGCGACGTTGGCGCGGGCCTGGTCGAGTTCGGCGTGGTCGTTGTCGAGCTGCTTGAGGATTTCGCTGGCGCGGGCGGATTCGGCGGCGAGGCGTTCGTGTTCGGCGTCGAGTGCTTTTTGCCGTTCGGCGATGCGGGTGCGCTCTTCTTCGAGCCGGGCGTGTTCCTGCTCGATTTGCCGGCGTTGGTCTTCGAGCCTGGCCGCTTCCTCGGCGCTGGTGCGGCGAAGCGTTTCGATTTCGGCGCTGAGGCGCTCGTGTTCTTCCCGGCGGGTCTCGAGGTCAGCGAGTTCTTCGGTGAGGGTGGCCTTTTCGCGTCGCAGCGTGCGTGCGGCTTCTTCGAGTTCTTCGCGCTCGGTTTTGAGGCGGTCGATCTCCTGCTCGAGGGTGGCGACGCGGGTGCGGATTCCTGCCGCGCTTTCTTCGAAGTCGGGGTCCGGTCCGAGAGCGGGCGGCTCCTCGGCCGGTTCGGGCCGGGGAAGATCGCCAACGGACTCGGAGACTTCGGCGGCGGCTTCCACGGCGTCCTCGGTGACGGTTTCGATGCCTTCGCCGTCCGGGCAGAGGAGGGTGGCGGCGCGCTGGACGATCTCCGTGATGTTTTCAGGGTCGTCGAAGACATCGGTGATGCCGATGCGGATGCCGTGGACGACGGCGGGAAGATCGAGGTCGGCCGCGATCATGAATACCGGCACGGTCGGCTGGATCTTTTTGATGGCTTCGACGAAGGCGAAGCCGTCGGTGCCCTCCAGCTTGTGGTCCGTGATCACCAGGTCGAAGAGCTCCTGGCGGGCCAGGCGGAGGGCGTCGTTGGCCGAGGTGTGCGCGCGTATGTCGAAGCCGAGGTCGGCCAGCGGAAGGGCGAGCGCTCGGCGTGCGGCGACGCTGTTACGAAGAATGAGAATCTTGCGAGTCAATGAAGGAAGGCACCTACGGGGGAGTGCTCGTCTCGTTCGTGCCCGGGGTTCAGTGCACCGGGGAGATCCATGGTCTGTTTACCCGAGATTTTACCGACGGATGTGTGACAGTGTGGCACACTGGGTGGCCTGAGCATGGGGCGAGGTGCCCCGCCGTCGCGGACAGGGGTGGTCGGAGCTGGAGTGTGGTGT
This sequence comes from Verrucomicrobiota bacterium, assembly GCA_003694825.1. GTDB lineage: Bacteria > Verrucomicrobiota > Verrucomicrobiia > Opitutales > Opitutaceae > J108. The sequence goes on from RFJS01000442.1 coordinate 7,450, forward strand.
TTTGCAACTATTTTGTTAACAACGACTTGATCAGTTGCCGAGGCGTTTCCGCGGGAGGGGGAGATCGGAATGTATCCTGCAGGAAGAGTGGCGGAATTTTCTCAGCCATGGATCCGAATCGTATGACAGAAATGTCGAGGACCGCTCTGTTGGAGGCGCAGAGCGAGGCCCGACGTCGCAATCACAATGAAGTCGACACGCTGCACCTGCTTTCCGCCCTGCTGGCGCAGGAGGGCGGCATCGTGGAGGGTGTCCTTCGCAAACTTGAAATCACGCCCAACGCCGTCCGTCTCGCCGTCGAGCGGGAGCTGGACCGCCTCCCGAAGGTCACGGGCAGCGTGGATACCTCGAAGGTCTATGTCACGGCCGCGGTGAACGAAGTGCTCACGCGAGCCGAGCAGGAGGCTGCGAAACTGAAGGATGAATACATCAGCGTGGAGCATTTGCTGCTCGGTCTGGTGGATGTCGCCAAGCCGGAGGCGCTTGCGAAGCTGCTCAAGAGTTTCAACCTCGACCGGGATCGCATCCTCAAGGTCTTGCAGGAGGTGCGCGGCAATCAGCGGGTGACTTCGCAGAACCCCGAGGCCACCTACCAGGCGCTCGAGAAGTATGGCATCGATCTGGTCGAGCAGGCGCGAAAGGGGAAGCTCGATCCGGTGATCGGGCGCGATGCCGAGATCCGGCGTGTCATTCGCATCCTCTCGCGCAAGACCAAGAACAACCCGGTGCTGATCGGTGAGCCTGGTGTCGGCAAGACCGCGATCGTCGAGGGCCTGGCGCAGCGCATTGTGCGCGGCGACGTGCCCGAGGGCCTGAAGGACAAGACCATCTTCGCGCTCGATATGGGCTCGTTGCTGGCGGGAGCGAAATACCGCGGTGAGTTCGAGGAGCGCCTGAAGGCGGTGCTGCAGGAGATCAAGGCCTCGGAGGGCCGGATCATCATGTTCATCGACGAGCTGCACACGATCGTCGGTGCCGGCAAGGCCGAGGGCGCGATCGACGCGGGCAACATGCTCAAGCCGATGCTGGCGCGCGGCGAGCTGCACTGCATTGGTGCGACCACGCTCGATGAGTATCGCAAGTATATCGAGAAGGACGCTGCTCTCGAACGGCGTTTCCAGACCGTGCTCGTCGATCAGCCCACGGTCGAGGATACCATTTCCATCCTGCGTGGTTTGCGCGAACGCTTCGAGGTGCACCACGGTGTCCGTATCCAGGACAAGGCTCTGGTGAGCGCCGCGGTGCTGTCCAACCGCTACATCTCCGACCGCTTCCTGCCGGATAAGGCCATCGACCTCGTCGACGAGGCCTGCGCGATGATCCGGACCGAGATGGACAGCATGCCGACGGAGCTCGATGAGCTGACCCGCCGGATCATGCAGCTCGAGATCGAGGAGACCGCGCTCGCCAAGGAGAAGGATGATGCGAGCCGCGAGCGTCTTGCCGCACTGCGCGAGGAGCTGGCCAACCTGCGCGAGAAGGCCAATGCCCTGCGCACGCAGTGGGAGCACGAGAAGCAGGCCATCGACCGGTTGCGGCGCTTGCGTGAGGAGATCGATCAGACCAAGGTCGAGATCGAGCAGGCCGAGCGCAACTACGACCTCAATCGCGCGGCCGAGCTGAAATACGGCAAGCTCACCCAGCTCGAAAAGGAGCTGGCCGAGCTCGAGCAGAAGGGCACCGAGACGAGTCTTCTCAAGGAGGAGGTTTCCGAGGAGGAGATCGCCGAGATCATCTCGAAGTGGTCCGGCGTTCCGGTCACCCGCCTGCTCGAAGGCGAGAAGGAGAAGTTGTTGCGCCTGCCGGAGATCCTGCATAAGCGCGTGGTTGGCCAGGACGAGGCGGTGGAGCTTGTATCCAACGCCATCCTGCGTGCCCGTGCCGGCATCAAGGATCCGCGGCGGCCGATCGGCAGCTTCATTTTCCTGGGGCCGACCGGTGTCGGCAAGACGGAGCTGGCCAAGACGCTCGCCGACACGCTCTTCGATTCGGAGCACAACCTCGTGCGGATCGACATGTCCGAATACATGGAGAAGCACGCGGTGGCCCGGCTCATCGGCGCGCCTCCGGGCTATGTCGGCTACGAGGAGGGCGGTCAGCTCACCGAGGCGGTGCGCCGCAAGCCCTACTCGGTCATCCTCTTCGATGAGATCGAGAAGGCGCACCCGGACGTATTCAATGTCCTGCTGCAACTTCTCGACGACGGTCGCATCACCGATTCGCAGGGACGCACGGTGGATTTCAAGAACACCGTGATCATCATGACCTCGAACATCGGATCGCGCTACCTCGTGGAGGGCGTCTCGGGAGAGACGATTCCGGAATCCGTGCGCGAATCGGTCTTCTCCGAGCTGCGCAGTTCGTTCCGTCCGGAGTTTCTCAACCGTATCGACGACATCATTCTCTTCAAGCCGCTCACGCTCGAGGAGATCACGCGGATCGTCGATCTGCTGCTCGAGGATCTCAACAAGCGGCTGGCCGACCGTCGCATCACCGTCGAGTTCGACGAGGCGGCCCGGAAGTGGGCGGCCGAACGCGGCTACGATCCCGTCTACGGCGCCCGGCCTCTGCGCCGCTTCGTGCAGGGCAAGATCGAGACGCGTCTCGCCCGCGCCATCATCATGGGCGAAGTCGAGGATGGCTCGACCGTGCGTTTCTCGGTCGCCGATGGCGACCTGCAGATGGAGGTCAGCCGGTAAGCGGACTTCCGGCCCGCCGCCGGTTTACGCCTTTTGCTTCGCGCCGTCTTCCGGGTCAACCGGAGGCCGGCGCGTTCTTTTGTACCCGCGCTGCGATGCGCGGCGAGAGGGCGCCGAGCAGCATGATGGCGAGCTGGCTGGCCACGAAGGCCATGAGCCAGAAAAAGGCCGCGTCCATGAAACCGTAGGAGTGCAGGCCGATGCCGAGCATGTTGGTGCCGAACCACGACCATGCGGTGACGATGTTGCCGAAAACCGCCATGATCATCAGGCCCCGTTCGCCGATGTAGCGGCCCCATCGCGCGTGCAGGATGATGGCGTTCCACACCACGATCAGGGCGGCGCCGTTTTCCTTGGGGTCCCAGCCCCAGAAGCGGCCCCAGGACTGGTCGGCCCAGATGCCGCCGAGCACGGTTCCCACGAAGCTGAACAACACCGCGAAGCACAGCACGCCATAGACCATGCGGTTGAGGGCCGAGGCATTGGTCTCGACCGTGCCGTCAGGCCGGGTGATCCACGGCTTGTCCAGCCAACCGGTAAACGCGCCCATGACGATGTAGAAAAGGGCGAGAAAGCCGGCGAGAAACGTCGTGGAATAGCCGATCGTGATCACCGTCACGTGCGTCGCCAACCAGAAGTTGTTGTCGAGCACCGCTCGCATCATCTCCATCGTGTCCGAGCCGGAGGCGAGAGCGAGGTTGTGCGCGATGATCAGGGTGGCGAATCCGAAGATGCCCGAGGCGGCGCTGCCGAGACCGTTGCGGAACACCGCTTCCATGGCGAGGCCGAGGGCGACGGCGCCCCAGCCGACCCCGAGCGCGGAGGAGTAGAGGTTGGTCACGGGCGCATAGCCCTGCAGGTAGACGCGGAAGGCGAGCCCTGATGTGTGTATCAGGAAGGCGAGCACGAGCGTCGACCACGCGGTGCGCCGGAGCGTGTCGCCGCTGCTGAGCCAGGAGGCGCAGGCGAGCAGGAAGGCGAGGATATAGAGCACGGTCGCGCTCATGAAGGGCTGGTAGCGGTTGAAGAAGCCCTCGTGGCGGGCCTTGCGCAGTTCGCGCTCGTAGCCGTCGGCGGTGAGGGTGGTGATTTCGGCGACGGCGGCATTGAAGCCCGTTTCGTCGCCGGCGCGGTAGGCGCGGCCCGCTTCGGCGTAGGCCCGCACGACCGGATCGATTTCGCCGAAGGCGGTCGCGTGCAGAAGGGCGTCGCCGATGGTGAGCCATTCGCTGCGCTGCTGCTCGGTCTGTGGCTGGTGCGGCGGGACGACGCGCAGGTAGGCCTGTTCGGACATGTCGCGGTAGCGCGCGGCGAAGGTCATGAAAAGGTCGAAGGCCCGATTGTCGAACGACTCTTCGCGCGAGCGTGCCTCGAGCGCCTCGATGCCGGGCTTGAGGGCGGAGGCGAACAGCTCGAGCTCCCGGGCGAAGTCGGGCGAATCCTCCGGCTGGAGACTGTTCTTCAGGCGCTGGTAGAGAAGGAGACGGTTGTAGAGTTCGAGGATGTGGCGCTGAAAGCGCGTGCGCTGTTCGGCCGGGACGTCGTTGGCGAGCCGGGCCTGCTTGTCCACCTCGGCGAGGTGGGGGCGGAGCTGCTCGAAGGCGAAAAACTTCTCCTTGTCCTGCTGCCAGCCGAAGATTGCCAGCACATCCGGGTCGGTGATGAGAAACACCGGACGGGTGTCGGCCGTGGCGGGCGCGTAGAGCACCTCGGCAAGCCACTCGATGGCGGACAGGCGTGCGTCCTCCAGCTTGACCGACTGCTTGCCGCGCAGCGCGAGCAGCGAGACGCGCGCGACAGTATCCAGCGGCTTGATGCGCCCGTTGACCAGCACGGGCAGTTCGCTGAACTGGCGCCAGGCAAAGCCCTCGGCGGGCGGCGGGCGCAGGGGCACAGCGAGGATCAGGATCGCGAGGATGAGGGCGAAAATGAGCGGGAAACGCTTTTTCATGGGACGAAAGTCGCGGAGTGGCGGTTGTGGCGGCGCGGCTCAGGCGGCGGATCTGCGCCTGCGGAAAAAGCCGTCCAGGTGGAGGACGAACTGGAGGGTCATGCCGAAGAAGACCAAGGCACAGGAGATATAGGGGAGGTGGCGGCTCGGGTTGCGAACGACTTGCAGGACAGTGCCTTTGTCGCCCGCCTCAAAGCTGTGCTGGTAGAAGGTGAGCCCGCGGTGCCGCAGGGGGTGGTTCATGTAGATCAACACCTCGCGGTCCTGGTTGAGCTCGGGATCGACGAGGCGGATGTGGCTGGAGAAATTTTTCGGGATGTTGGTGCCGGGATAGCGGTCGTGGGCGAAGTCGAGCAGTGTGATCGCAAACGGATGGTAGGTGCGCTTCTGGCGCAGCTCGATCCGGTAGGTGTGCCCGTCATGCTCGAAGATCTGCGGTTCGCCGTTGAAGCGAGGATCGAGGAAGAGATTGGATACCATCCAGGTGCCGATTTCGCCGTCGGTGCCGACCACGCGTATCCAGGCTACGGAGATGTCGCGCATGTCCTGGCGGCCGGTCCGGGGGATTTCCCGGGCGGTGAGATTGGCGCCGGCGCCGCGGGTGGCGGCCGGGGCAGCGAAAGCGGCGGTCTCCGGCGTCTTGCGGAAGAGCTGGCTGTTGGGAAAGAAGTCCACGACCTCGAGCCGCAGCGGCATGGCAGGATGCTGGTAACTGGCGCCGGGCTCGAGCCCGTCCTCGTCGATGGCGAGGACGCGATCGGTCACGCCGTCGGTCTGGTCGATGAGCACGACCTCGATGCGGCGATGGGATTCCGAGTAGGTTTTCGTCTGGCCCTCCTGGATGCTCATGTAGCTCTCTTCGGCGAAGAGCGCGGTGAAGAGTTCGCCGAGCAGCAGGACGATGAGGCCGAAGTGGGTGATCCAGATGCCCGCTTTGCAGAAGGTGAGGCGAAACCGGTAGAGGTGCGAGATGATGAGGTTCACCAGCATCACGCCGCCGATGGTGAAGCCGCCCGGCATGATCGGGATGCGCCAGCTCGCGCCCGGTGGCGACCACCAGACCACGAAGCTGCGGAAGTATTGCTCGGTGGCCTGATCGATGCCGATTTGCGCCTGCGCGAGCGTCCCGACAAAGATCAGGACCATGGCGAGGGCGAGGCAGGCGATCGTGAGCTGCAGGGAGGTGAACAGCTTTACGAAGGAGCGGAGGAAGGGATTGCGGGGAAGCCTTGGCATGGGTGTCGGACGGGTGCGGTCAGTTGCCGGTGGACGGGGCGATCTGCAGGGATTGGAGAAATGCCTCGAAGGCCGCCTGCTGAGAGGCCACGAGGCGGGTCGGGCCGGTCATCTTGATGAAGAAAGTGCGCTCGCCGGCGGGCAGGATGGCGGCGAGGATGCTTTGCCCGGAAGGCCCGTCGAGCCGATGGATGCGAAAGGTGCCCGCCGGCGCCGCGAGCGAGCGGGCGGTCTGCCCGAGGGCGTCGGGCGCGACGGGCGCGAGTCCGACCTGCCCGCGCCACCGGTTGACATTGGCCAGCTCCCCGCCGGCGGGTCCGGCAAGAGTGATCACGGAGACATCGGCCGCTTCGCCCTCGCTCCCCGGCACGGCAAAGCTGGCGATGCGGAAGCCGCCGGCCGCGTGGGCTTCCCAGCCCTCCGGCGTGGTGTAGCGGATTTCTGGTGATGCCGGTGGCGGTGGCACGGCCGATGGATCCATGGCGGGCGCCCCGGCGGCCGGGGCGGCGAGCGGCGGGGCGCCGGGAATGCCGGCGTGTGGATCGGTCGCGGGCGCGGGCGAGGTTTCGGACGAGGGCGCGGGCGACGCGCCGGGATGCGCTTCGCCCGCCGCCATGGGGTGGATGGAGGCGATGAATGCGTCGAAGTTCTCGCGCTGGGAGCGGACGACGGCATCCGGTCCCATCATTTTGAAGAACCACGACTGCCCGGCGAAGGGGATGATGGCGCCGAGGATGCGCGTCGCCCGGCCGCCTTCCGCGGTGCCGGCGAGATCGACGCGCCAGATCGTGAGGTCGTCACGGTCTTCGCGGGTGGCGACGGTGGCCAGGGCCGCCTCATCAATCGGGGCGAGGCCGACCTGTCCGCGCCAGCGGTTGATGTTGGCGAGGAGGCCGCCGGCGCTGTCCGGAAAGGCGATGACGGAGATGTCGGCGACGCTGCCGTCGTCGGCCGTGTAGGCAAAGCTGTCCAGCCGCATGCTCGAGGCGGGTTTCTCGGTCCACGCCTCCGGCGCGTGCCAATGCAGAGCCGGGCTGCCGGCCTGGGGGGCTGCCGAGGGCGGCGCGGGCCGGGGGGGCTCCTCGTGAGGGACCTCATAGTAGGTGACCGGCTCTGGACCGCATCCGGCCAGCAGCGACAGCGCGGCTGCCGCCGCAAAAGCGTTCAGGGAGGTGGATCGGCTGGAAGGCATCTTCGACTGCAAAACGGCGGATGCTTCACCCCGAACCGGGAAAAGGCAAGTGACACCGGACGTTTTGCCGCCGCTTCGCGCGGAGCGGCCGGCGTGCGTGCCGGCGGGGACACCGGCTTTCGGAAACGCCTTGCGGGGCGGCGCGCGCCCGGGAGGATAGGGCGGCAACGAGTCCGATGCAGCAGAACGATCCCATCGAGGTATACGACCGCTATAGCGGGCAGGTGATCCAGGAGCCGGTGTATGGTGAGCGGTGGCTGCGTTGGACCTACCAGACGCGGCCCGGCCGGGTGCTGCTCAATCTCGTGATCAAGCATCCCTGGTTTTCGAAGTGGTATGGCTGGCGGATGAGCCGGCCGTCGAGCCGCGCCAGGATCCGCCCTTTCGTGGAGCGATACGGGCTCGATGCTTCGGAGTTTGCTCTGCCGATCGAAGCGTATGCCTCGTTCAACGCCTTCTTTTCACGGCGGTTGAAGCCGGGCGCCCGACCGATCGATCCCGATCCGGACACGGTCGTCTTCCCCGCCGACGGCCGGCATCTGGGGCTGGCCGACTACACGGAGGCTCGGACGATCTACGTGAAGGGCCAGCATGTGAGCTTTCGCAAGCTCTTCGCCGACGGCGAACTCGAGCGACACTTCACGCACGGCACGGTGGTGATTTCGCGGCTGTGCCCGCTCGACTACCACCGGTTTCACTTTCCGGCGGCCGGCGTGGCCGGGGCGCCGCGCGAGGTGCCGGGTCCGCTGTTCTCCGTCAACCCGATCGCGTTGCGGCGACACATCGAATACCTCTGGGAGAACAAACACGTCGTTTCTGTTCTGGAGACGAAACGCTTCGGGCGGGTGGCCATTGTCGAAATCGGAGCGACGTGCGTCGGCACGATTGTGCAGACGGCGGCGCCGGGACCGGTGGAGAAGGGACAGGAAAAGGGGTTTTTCCGCTTCGGAGGATCGTGCGTGGTGACGGTTTTCGAGCCCGGACGCGTGCGCCTCAGCGATGATCTTCTCGAGCA
>RFJS01000065.1 GCA_003694825.1 Verrucomicrobiota bacterium
CCCGTCCGCCTCCGCCTGCGCCTGCCGCCACGCGCGGACGTAGCTGTCGTCCGCCACCGGCTGTCCGTCCACGCGAAAGGCCTCCACCCCAACCGGAATCCGCCGCGTGCGCCCGTGCAGCGCATCGCGATTTTCCGGAAATGTATCCAGCATGACGATCTCCGCTCCGCTGCGTTCGAGCCACTGGCGGAGGGCCTTGCTCGTCGGCCAGCCGCCAACACAGAGCACGGTGCGCGGCAACAACGCGCCGGCCGCCTTTTCATTCCGCAGGATGGCGTCGTAGCAGTCGACGACCGGCACGCTCCACCCGGCCGCCCGATGGCGCACCGGAGAAAGCACGTCCGCGACCACCGGCCAGCGGAGAGACTCCGCCAGGCGCCGGACCGCCCGGGCATGCTCGGCCGCATGGCAGCCCGGCACCTGCCCGGCCACGATCAGCCCGCGTGCCGTGGTGGGCCGCTGCCAGACAATAATGCCCGGCGCAACCGGTTCGGCCGGGGCCAGGTGGGCGAAAAAAGCCTCGTCGATCCCCTCCTCGAGGCCACCGGCGACGCCATCCTCGACCGGGGCGAGCGGATCGCGAAACGGCACGTTAAGGTGCACGAAACCCGGGGCGGGTCGCACCGCCCGCTCGCAGGCGTGTGCCACGGTCTGCCGCAAGTAGCGCAGCAGCTCCAACCGCGCCTCCGGCACGGCGAGTTCGTGGTAAAAGTTTGGATACCCCCCGAAGAGTTTCTGCTGGTCGATCGCCTGCCCGGCGGCGCAGTCGCGCAGCTCCGGCGGGCGGTCCGCCGTGAGCACGAGCAACGGCACCCGGCTCTCGCGTGCCTCGATGACGGCCGGCAGGTAGTTTGCCGCCGCCGTCCCCGAGGTGCACACGAGGGCCACGGGCCGCCCCGTTCGGCGGGCAAGTCCCAGGGCGAAAAAGCCCCCCGAACGCTCGTCGAGCACAGGGATCGCCTCGATACCCGGATGGGCCGCCAACGCCACGGTCAGCGGCGTGGAACGCGAGCCGGGAGAGACGACAGCATGCTGGACGCCGCAGCGATGCAGCGTCTCCGCCAGAACGCTCCCCCAGAGCGTATTGGTGTTTCGAAAATCAAGTCCGGCTCTCATCGCTCTCCTCCGGCGGAATCACCGGCCTCGACTTCGCGCAGCGCGTCGAGAACGGCTCGAAACTTCAGCTCGGTCTCCCGGAACTCGCGCTCGGGCTCGGACCCCGCCACGATCCCCGCCCCGGCGTAGAGCCGGGCGCGATCCCCATCGACAAGGGCGGAGCGGATTCCGACCACGAACTCCCCGCCCCCCTGCGGATCGACCCAGCCGAGAGGACCCGCGTAGAGCCCGCGCTCGAACGGCTCGAGAGTGGGGATGTGGGCACAGGCCGCCTCTCTCGGCGTCCCGCCGACCGCCGGGGTCGGATGCAGCGCAGAAACCGCATCCAGAATATGCATACCATCGGGCATCGCACCGCGCACCGGGGTGTGAATGTGCTGGACGTTCTGCATTCGCTTGATGCGGGCCGGCCCCTCGGCGGCCGCCTCGATGCCGAGGGCGCGCAGGCGCCGCAGGACCGAATCCAGGACAAGGCGTTGCTCGCGCCGATCCTTCTCGCTGCGCAACAGCTCGGAGGCGAACCGGGCGTCTTCCGCCGCCGTTCGCCCGCGCGGCGCGGATCCCGCCAGCGCCTCGGTCGCGAGCGTCCCGTCGATCACCCGGACAAGCCGCTCGGGGGTGGCGCCGATGAAGCTCTGCCCGTGGCCATTGCCCGCGGAGAAGGCATAACACTCGGGGAAGCGCTGTCGCAGGGCATTGAGGACGCCGAGTGGATGCAAGGCGGAGGGGGCCACAGCATCGACCGCCCGGGCGAGAACAATCTTTTCGAAGGCGCCGGCTTCGATGAGGCCGAGCGCCGCCTCGACCCGCCGCCGGAAGTCCGGGCCATCGCCGACTTCGGTCACCGCGAAGGCCGCCGCGCCCCGGACCGGCTCGCTTTGAGCGCGCGAATAGTCGAAGGCGCTGAATTTCTCGCGAGCCCGCCAGACTTTCGCCGCGATCGCCTCGAGATCGGCATCCGGTTCGACGAGGAGGTTGGCCACGGCGCTGAACCGCCCCTCCCGCCCGGCCACCTGCCAGCGAGGGACGAAAACGGTGGCCGAGGGAAAAGCCGAGCGCCGCTTCGGCGAACCGAAGAAGCCGAATGTCGCAAAAAAATGGGGACCACCGAAAGGCAGCGAGAGATCCCCGATGGCGATGGTGTTCTCGAGCGTCTCTTCGATGAAAGCCCGGGCGTGGGCAAAGCGACTCTCGCCTTCCGGATCGAAGCGAACGACCGCCTCCGCCCCCGCCACGGCGAAGTCGCTCGAACGCTGTTCGCAGTAGAAATGAAGCTCGCCCGGTTCGTAGATCGATTCGAGAACGGCAAGCGGATCGAGATGCGATGCCTCCAGGGTGATGCTCGCGAGCTGCGGCCGTCCCCGCGCTCGCGCCTGCTCCCGACATGCGGCGAGGAAACGACCGAAGGCTTCGCGGGAGCCGGCGTCTTCAGGCGCGAGAGGCAGCAGCTTCATCAGGCGGGGACTCCGGGACTTTGGGTGTGGGGACCGCGGCCGTTGTCGAGGCTCAGGCGACGTTGGGCCGCGGAAAGAGGATCGCGGTTTTCCCGACTTTCGCGCCGGCGAGGGAGTCCCCCCAGGCCAGCCGCTCCCGCCAGGCGCCATCCCGGGAGGCGCCGAGCAGCTCCGCCACACGCCCCGCCGCGCGCGGCATGACCGGCTCGAGCAGGGCCACGGCGAGGCGAAGTGCCTCGGCCATGGTGGCGAGGGTGGTCTCGAGGGTGGCTCGGTCGGCGGGGTCTTCCGACTTCGCGAGCTTCCACGGCGCCCGCTGTTCCGCATAGCGGTTGATCGCGCGAATAAACCCGAAGGCGCGTTCGAGCCCGGTGTGAAACTGGAATTCCTCGTTGAGCGCGATGACCTCGTCGCGCGTCTTCTCCCAGAGCGCTTTCAGCTCGCTTTCCGGTTCGCCGGCGCTCCCCGCGGCCGGCACGACGGCTCCGCAGTAGCGGTTGGTCATGTTCAGCGTGCGGTTGACGAGGTTGCCCAGGTCGTTGGCCAGCTCGGCGTTGTAGCGGTTGAGGAACTGTTGCAGCGAGAAATCACTGTCCTGCCCGATGCTCATCTCGCGGATAAGAAAATAGCGCAACGCATCGACCCCATACTGCTCGGCAAAGGCGACCGGCTCGATGAAGTTGCCCGTGCTCTTGGACATCTTCGCACCGTTGATCGACCACCATCCGTGCACCAGCAGCGCCTTCGGCGGTTCCAGACCCGCCGCCTTCAGCATGATCGGCCAGTAGACGGCGTGGGGGGGCACGAGGATGTCCTTGCCGATGACATGGAAGTCCGCCGGCCAGAACCCGGGCTTGTCGGCGACGCCCGAGTAGTAGTTGAGGAGGGCGTCAAACCACACGTAGGTGACGAACGCCTCGTCAAACGGCAGTGGAATCCCCCACTCCAGACGCTCTCTCGGCCGGGAGATGCAAAGGTCGTTCAGGGGCTCGGAGAGAAACTCCAGCACCTGCTTCTGGCGAAAACGCGGGATGATGAAGTCATCGTGGCTCCGGATGTAGTCGATGAGCCACTGCTGGTATTTCTGCAGCTTGAAGAAGTAGTTGGTCTCCGTGATCTCGGTGACCTCCCCGAAGATCTCGGGCCAGGAGCCATCCTCGTTGCGGTCCTTTTCCTGGAGAAACTGCTCCTGCCGGGTGCTGTAAAAGCCCTTGTAGTCCGCCTTGTAGATCCCCCCCTTGTCGTAGAGTTCCTGGAGGATTCGGCGCACGACCGCCTTGTGGCGTTCCTGGGTGGTCCGGATGAAGTCGTCGTTGGAGATGTCGAGCCGCCGACACAACTCCTGAAACTCCACCGCCAGCTCGTCGACGAAGGTCTGCGGCGCGATCCCCCGGGCCCGAGCCGACTGCTGCACCTTTTGCCCGTGCTCATCGAGGCCCGTGAGAAAGAAAACCTCGTCGCCCATCAGCCGCCGAAAGCGGGCGATGACGTCCGTGAGCACTTTCTCGTAGGCGTGCCCGAGATGCGGCGAGCCATTGGCGTAGTCGATGGCGGTGGTGATGAAGAATTTCTTCATGATTCGGCAGGATGCTGGCTGAAACGGAGCACGGTAGCCGCGAACCCCGGCCCCGCAACCGGAAAGCCGGGCGTCCGGGCCTTCCGCGCACGCCTCTCTCCCACGACACGGCCCGGGGAGCCTCGGTAGCATTGCGGATGGGATTTCGACACGGGACGCCGCGGGCGATCTGGCGGGATTTCCTCACGAAACCTGAAATCGACTGTAAAGCTCTGCTTCGCCCGCGGATTCCTCCCTCCGCCAAGTCATCCCATCCTGCTTCGCTCCCGAAACTTCCTTGCAGATGCGACGGAGTTTTCAGTCGAAGAGCGGCATGTCCCTCCTGGAGGTGCTGATCGGGATGGGCGTCCTGGCGATCATCTCGGCCGGTATCCTCGCGAGCTTGATCCAATCCCGACGGCTGACGGAAGGCAGCATCTACCAGAACACGGCCGTCGCCGTCGCGCAGGGCTACATCGAGCAGCTCAAGAACATGGAGTTCGATCAACTCGACCTCAATCCGATCCCGACGCTTCTCGACCAGGGTTCTCCTGATTCCCTCTCCGTCTCCCCGCTGCCGATCTCGACATCCACCCAGGTCGTCAACCGCCGCTATATCGACCTGAACAATACCCCGGACAATCCCAACGACGACATGCCCATGGACATCGTCGTCTATATCAAGGACCTCAGCAACCCCACCGCCAAGGTCGGCGAATGCAAGCTCATCACGCTGATCTATACCTGGGAGTTCGCCGACTCCAACGGAGCGAAACGACGCTACACGAACACCATCACCTCCATCCGTTCGCGCGTACCCACTTTCTGATCATGTTTGTCCCGTCCCGCAGCTACCGCCTCACCTCCCCCGGCCGACGCGGCTACACCCTCGTTGAGCTGCTCATCGCGCTCGGCATCTTCGGCTTTGCCATGACCGGCGCGCTCGCGCTGTTCCTCCATGGGACGAACATCTTTCACTACGATACTGGCAAGCTTCGCGTGAACAGCGACATCCGCAAATTCACGAGCGAGATGAGCGACAATGCCACCTACGCGAACAACTTCCGCATCTACCCATCCTTCTACGATCGCAGCACCATCGCCAACGACGGGGTCTCCGGAGACTTTCTCGTGCTCGTCTATCGCGACCCGAACGCCCCGGAAAAGACACAGCGCATCATCGGCTACTTCCGTGCCCCCGACGACCCCAACGACCCATTGAGCACCGGTCCCGTGCGCAAGTTCGATATCGAGTTTACCCCTTCGACAAGCAGCGCCCTCGAGGATCTGCTGCCCGCTCCATCGACGATGAACTCCCATGAAGAGGTCATCGAGCTCTCCCGCGGCCTGAGCAACGGCAAGCTCTTCTACAACTTCTACGACCGCAGCATCATGATCAAGGGCGAGATCCTGCACGAGGGCACCGTCAATCGCCGGGCCACAAACACCTACAACTTCACCGTTTCTCCCCGAGGTTGAGATGATCCCTTCCATGAAAACAACAGGCTCACGAACCGCCAGTCGACGTGGATCGATCCTTGTCACCGCCATGATCATCGGCATCAGCATGAGCCTGCTCATCGCAGGGCTGCTCGGATGGTCATTGACCGAACGCCGCATCAACTACCGCCACGCCCTCCGGCTCGAAGCGAAAAACGCCGCCGAAGCCCTCGTCGAATACGGCTTTGCACAGCTGCGTTACAAATTCGACAACCAGACATCCCTTTCCGAAGACGCTCTCAAGCCGGGATCCCCGGACGCGCTGAAAAAGCCGCCGGCCGAGATCTTCAGTCCACACGTGGAAACCAGCAGCATCGAGCTGATCGGCGGCGTGATTCCACCCATCATGGAGCCGCGCTACATCGATCCGAACGACCCGGCCAATGAGTTCGATCCGCTCAAGGGCAAAGTCGTTCTCGCCAAAGATATCAGCATTTTCGGAAAAGCCTCGGTGACAAGCAACATTGGTGGCCCGCCGATCACCTCCTACGTCACACAACGCCTCAGCGTCCGGGACGCGCCTTTGTTCGCCCATGCGATCTTCTACAATCTCGATCTGGAACTCTTTCCCGGCCCCGAAATGCATATTCTCGGGCCGGTCCACACCAACGGCGACCTCTATGTCGCCTCGCAAGGCAGCAATACGCTCAACTTCCACGGGATCACCTCGGTTGCCGGCAATGTCTATCACGCCTGGAAGAACGGCGTGCGTGGCAATAATAATTCAGAGACCCTCGGCGAAAGCCCCGTTCGCTTTATCAATCGCGACGGCGACCTCATCAACATGAAGGTCGGCGGCGTCTGGATGGACAGCACCATGGGAACCGGCGATGTCACGCCGGACTTCCGCTCCTATGCCTCCAACACATGGCATGGCAATCTCCAGACCCAGGCGCATGGGATCCAGAACTACAAACCGGTCGCCTTCCCCGACTACGAAGAGGACAACCCTGCCACGCCGGCCTACGACCCAGTGAACAGCGGACATGACATTATCGAACCGCCGCTCCCCCCCAGCCATCCCGATTACAACGCCGAGCGCGAAGCCCAGAAGATCGCCAATAAGGCATGCCTATACTTCAAGGTCAGCAGCAGCGGACACATCACCGGCTACAAGAAAGACGGCACTCCCGTCGCGATCCCTGACGGCCTTTTTGAATACAAACCCAATCAGATGAAGGATCGTCGCCGGGGCTTTAACATCGACCTGGTCGATGTCAATATGGGCAAATTCAAACAACTCATCGAAAGCCCCGACTCATCGGACAACGACAAGCATTTCGGCAATTTCGATCCCGCCACCGAGTGGAACGGCATCGTCTACATGGAGTTCACCAGCTCCGATCCCGAACTCGGCCGCTCCGGAGTTCGCCTCTATAACGGGCGGGTCGGCGCCCCGGGCCAGGGCATCCCGTCCCGCGGCAGCGACCCCGGATTCTCCTTCGCCACCAACAACTGCCTCTATGTCCGCGGCGACTTCAACGCCGACGGCAACATGCCTTCTAACAGTTCCTATCAGCCGGAGGCGGGCGAGGTCCCCGTGGCGCTCTACGGCGACGCCGTCACCATCCTGTCCAACAACTGGGACGATGATGTCAGCAAGACGAAGAACAAACCCCGGGCCACCCACACCGAAGTGTCCGCCGCCATCGTCACGGGTCTCATCCCCACCGGAGCCGGCGGCTCGACCAACAGCAGCGGCGGCGCCCACAACCTCCCGCGTTTTCTCGAAAAATGGTCAGGGAAAAACCTCTACATCCGCGGCTCGCTTGTCGCTCTGTATGAATGTGAGGTCGACGATTCGCCGTGGAGCTGCAATTATTACAGCCCGCCGCGCCGTCTCTGGGGTTTCAATAAGCTCTTTGCCCAGGGCATCTACCCGCCGGGCACTCCACTGTTGCGGACCTATCGCCGCATCGACTTTCGCGACATGACCGAAGCCGAATACACCGCCGCCATTCAGACCCTCCCCTGGAATGGATCGGGTTCCTGAATCCGCCCATGCACCGACTGACTGCCCTCACCTGTGCGCTCATCTCCCTCGTCGCCGAGGTCGTTGCCGCTGACGCCGACGCGATCTTCTGGCCCGCAAAGCCGCGTCCGCCTTTCTCGGTCGAGACGCGACAAGAAATCTTCGATGCCGTCCCCATCACCGTGACTGAGTTTGTCGGCGCCGGAATCCGCATCCGCGCGGACGCGGCCGGATCCTGGATCGGCCACGACACCGCCGGCGGCCGCTATTCCCTGCGCCTGACGCACTACCGGAATCCCAATATCAAACTGGCCTTCTCCATCTTTGGGCCCGGTGAATTTCTTCCCGATCTCGGGGAGAAGGCCTGGCAGGCCTACCTCGCCGGCCTCCGGCAGACTTGGGGCGATGCCCTGCGGGACCTCACCGAAACAAACAAAGCCGATGGCACCGGAGACGTCTTCCTCTTCGGCAAGCCATATCGAGAAGTTTACTATACTGTGAACCGGGCTCCGGGCACGCCGCCGGTCACGTTCCGCGAACTCTTTGCCCTTGTCGGCGGTCGCCTCCTCGTCGTCACCGTCGAAGCCCCCGCCGAGCGCATGCCCGGCCTGGTCCTGCCAGTGGACCGTTTTCTTGCGCGACTCGAACTGGTGCCCTGACCGCCTCCGAGCCCCTGTGTCGCCGTTGCGACAGATCCTTTTACGCGAAGGCCCTCGAGGGAGGCTCTCGGTGATGACTATCGCGGCTTCCCGGTCGAAGGCGCCTCCCCTGCGTCCACTCACCACCGCCCTCGCCTTCTGCGCGCTCTCCGCGGGACGGCTCACCGCGAACTCTCGTCCAGCCTTAGAGCGCTCTTTCCTGTCAATTCAGCAAACGACGAAACAGGTCCCGACAAACCTCAAAACACACTACCCACCAGTCAGTTGCCAATTTCCAGAACCATCTACCGACCGTCCTCGGACGTGATTTTTCCAAATTAAGAGCGATTTTCTTCAAGCGCGATCCGCCACCACCGATGAGTGGGTTACGCAAAAATACTTAGGTGTTTTTGGCGAATTCAGTTTGTATGGGGAGTTTGGTCCGCCTCGAAAGAGGCGGGCCTACTTTTTTCCGGCCCGGAGCACCGCGGCGGACCGCTCCAACGTTTGAACGGGACTCATCCTCCGTCTCCTCCCGACGCGTCGATCCGAACGATACGGCCTGCGGCCGCAGACGCGGCGCCTACGCCTCCAGCCGACCGAGGTGCAGGCGACACTGACGACTCGTCCGCCGGGCATGTTCCGCATTGTGCGTCACGAGCACGAGCGCCGTCCGGGTCTCGCGACATAGCCCGAGCAACAGATCGATGACATCCTCGGCCGTGCGTTCATCGAGGTTGCCGGTCGGTTCATCGGCGAGGATGAGCGGCGGCTCGTTGATCAGCGCGCGGGCGATGGCCACGCGCTGGCACTCACCGCCGGATAGACGCGATGGCAGGTGGTCGACGCGCTCCGCCAGCCCCACTCTCGCGAGCAGAGCCCGCGCACGCTCCCGAAGCAGGCGCGTATTTTTCCCGGCGATACGGCCCGCGAGAATCACATTGTCGAGCGCGTTGAGCTCCGGGACCAGATAGTAGGCCTGAAAGACCATCCCGATGAAACCGCGCCGACGAACGGCGAGGTGGTTGAGGCTTCTGCCGGAGACCTGCTCGCCCTGCCAGAAAAGCCGACCGGCATCAGCCCGCTCGAGACCGGCGAGAATGTTGAGCAGGGTCGTCTTTCCCGAACCCGACTCGCCGCGAATGCTCACACTCTCCCCCTCCCGAATCGCCAGGTCCACTCCCCGCAGCACATCGATCCGCCGCTCGCCGCTGCGGTAGGTTTTCACGATGTCCTCGGCCGCGAGGACGACTCTGCCCGGTTCCTTACTCACTGCGCAAGGCCTCCGAAGGACGCATCCGCGCCGCCCGCCACGCGGGCAGAACGCCGGCAAGCGTCGAAATAATGACTGTGGCCACCGCGATGACCGTGAGATCGTGCGCGGAATACTCGGCCGGGAGATTGGCAAACTGATAAAAGCGCAGCAGCGCAGCCTCACTGTGCGTCAGTCGGGCAAAGGCATGAATGACGTCATTGCGAAAGTGCAGCGCCAACGCCGCCAGCGCGAAGCCGAAGAGGGTGCCGAGCACGCCGATAAAAAGCCCCTGCGCGCAGAAACACAGCGCCACCTGCCCGGTCCGGGCGCCGAGCGCGGCGAAAAGACCGATCTCCCGGGTCTTGCGCACGACGGTGGTGAGCAGAGAGTTGGTGATCGAGAAGGACGCGACCAGGATGATGAACAGCAGCAGAAACATCAGCATGTTCTTCTCGAGCTGGAGCACGAAGAGGAAATCGCGGTTGGAATCGAGCCACGAGGTGGCGCGGTAGGGGAAGCCGAGCTGCTGCTGGATGCGCGCCACGGCCTCGTCGATGTCCACCCCGTCCTGCAAGCGCACCTTCAGCGCATGCACGCCCTTCCCCAGCGCATAGAGATCCTGCATCGTGCGGAGCGTGCATATCGCACTGTTTGTATCGATCTGGTTCCAGCCGGTCTCGAAGATTCCGACCACGCGCATGCGCTGCGGCAGAAAGATCTCGTCGCGCTTGAGCTTCTCCAGCACCAGCGGCGAATAGACCTCCACCTCGCTGCCCACGCGTGCCCCCAGATCCGCCGCGAGCCCGGAACTGAGCAGGATGCTGTCGTCATCGAGATCCTCGAGCGCTCCGGATTTCAAAAAACGCTCCATCGGCACGACTTCCGCCTCATGCCGCGGATCGATGCCCTGGATGACGGGGAACCCCGGCCGGTTGGCGTGCTGAATCATCACCATGCCCTGCGCGAACGGAGCGACGGCCTTGACGCCCTCGATCGCCAGCACTTTCTCCCGCAGCTCATTGTAGTGATAGATGATACCTCCGGTATCGACACGGACGTGCCCCTGCGTATCGACAACCATGCGACGGATCTGATTGCCAAAACCGTTCATCACACTGAGCACCACGATCAGCACGGCGACGCCCAGCATCACCCCCACCACGGCCACGAACGTAAAAAACGGCAACCGTTTCCCCGCGGGAAACAGCTGACGAAAGGCGATCTGCAACGGCCACGGCATGATACGAAATCAGTCAGGCGAAACCACAGGGGCGGTGTCGATGCTCAAAGAGGCCCTCTGGCAGGTTCGCCATGCTTTTGTCGGCCGGGCCGGCTGCATCCAGCCTGCCGGCCGATGTTCCCATCCTCAGTCGACGACCGCCTTCCCTTCGGGACGGAGCTGGGGAAAGAGGATGACGTCGCGAATGCTCTCGGCGCCGGTGAGCAGCATGCAGAGCCGGTCGATGCCGATCCCCATGCCACCGGCCGGCGGCATGCCGTGCTCGAGGGCAAAGCGGAAATCGTGATCCACCTTCTGAGCCTCCCCGCCGGCCTGCGCCTCAAACATGGCCCGCTGCACATCGGGATCATTCTGCTCACTGTAGGCCGGGGCGATTTCCATGCCGCCGATGACCAGCTCGAAGACATCGATCACTCCCGGATCCTCGAGGTTGAGCTTCGCCAGCGGACAAAGCTCCTTCGGCAGATGGGTCACGAATGTCGGCTGGATGAGGTTGGGCTCGATTTTCTTGGAGAAGATTTCCTGGGTGATCTCGTAGTCCTCCCAGTCTTTCTCCACAAACAGCCCCATGGCGTCCGCCTTCGCCGCCTTCTCATCCTTCGACCGGGAAAACCAGTCCGGGTCGCCCGTGGTCTCGATGATGAGGTCCTTGTAGCGAACTTCCCGCCACTCGCCGGCAAAATCGATCGTCTCTCCACTCGCCGGGTGCGGCACGCTGGTCGTGCCCAGAACATCGCGACACAGCGAGAGAAACAGGTCCTTCACCAGAACCATCATCCCGCGGTAGTCGCTGTAGGCCTGGTAGACCTCGAGCATGGTAAACTCCGGATTGTGCCGCGGTGAGATCCCCTCGTTGCGGAAGTTGCGGCCGATCTCGAAGACCCGGTCGATGCCGGCCACGAGCAGGCGCTTGAGATAAAGCTCGAGGGAGATACGCAGCACGAAATCGCAATCGAGCGTGTTGTGGTGCGTCACAAACGGCCGTGCCGCCGCGCCACCGGCCACGCTCTGCAGCACCGGGGTCTCGACCTCGATGAATTTCCGCTCCTCGAGAAAACGCCGGATGTGCGAGACGATTTTCGAACGCGTCAACAGCCGCTGGCGCGACTCCCGGTTGACGATCATATCCAGATAGCGCTGCCGGTAGACCTTGTCCGGGTCGCTCAGCCCGTGCCACTTTTCCGGGAGCGGCCGCAGCGCCTTGCTCACGAGCGTGTAGCTCGCCACCCGGACCGTCACCTCGCCCGTCTTGGTCTTGAACAGCTTTCCCCTCGCCCCGATGAAGTCGCCGAGATCGAGCTTTTTGAACGCGGCATAAGCCTCGTCGCCGATCTCATCCTTGCGGACGTAGAGCTGGATGATCCCCTCCTGATCGAGGATCTTCACGAACTGGCTCTTGCCCATATTGCGGATCGTGACGAGACGGCCGGCCACCGCCACCTCGACCGTATTGTCCTCGCCATCGACGTAGCTCTTCAGCGCTTCGGCCGAAAAATGGGTCGGTTCAAACTCCGCCCGAAACGGGTCGAACCCGGCCGCGCGCAGGTCCGCCAGCTTCTTGCGGCGGACGGCATGCTGATCGTGTGTGATATCCTGGGAAGCACCTTCGCTCATGGTGAAACCGGCCACGCTGGCAACCCGGCCCGAGGATTTCAACGGGGAATTCCCATCTGGCGCGCGACGACGCCCCGTCGCCGCTGGCATCACGGGGTTGCACTCCCATGGCGCCCTCACATCGTCCCCCGTTGCGCATGACCTCACACTCGACCCAAACCGCCACGCTCTCCGTACAACACTGGGGGCGCACCGAATACCGCTCGGCCCGCGCGATGCAGGAGGCGCTCGTCGAGGAACGCATTGCCGGAAA
>RFJS01000443.1 GCA_003694825.1 Verrucomicrobiota bacterium
GACCGTCCTGCTCCAGGGTCGGATCTCGCGATGCAGGCCTCAGCCGAAAAGCTGGCCGCACAGGAAGCGGCCCGCATGGAGGCGTTGGTTTCAGAATTGTCGGAGCTTGCTGGCGATCCTGACGCCCGCCAGACAGCCGACCGAATCGCAAAACGAATAGCGCTCATCGCCAGCGGAAACGCTCAATCCGCGCGCGAGCTGCAGAAGATCGGAATCGCGTCGCGCATTCTCTTCAGCCGGGGGAAATATCGCGAAGCCCGGATCATTGCCAAAAGTCTGGCGCAGCGGATCGGCTCTTCGGATCGGCCAGCGGCCCGCAACGACGACGACCTGGAGACTCTGGCCAAGGTCGAGGCTGACATGCGCTCCCGGGTTCTCGGCGACCACGACAGCGCGCTGTTGGCTGTCGACGACGCCCGGGGGCGGCTCATGCGTTCTTCCCCGGACCTCGACGCCCGGGCGGAGCGATATGCGCGAAGGCGCGACCTCGATACGGATCAGGAGGTTTCCGCCGAGATGATGCGAGAGCGGATGCGTATCGAAGAGGAGGCGGGATTGTCTCCCGCGACTGGCAACTGATCAGGGAGGGCAAATACAGATGAAAAACAAAGTCCTCGCCTCCGCCGCTCTCGTTTCGCTTTTCCTGCTTGCCACGCCGGCTGCAGTCGTGGCGCAGAACATCCCGGTTCCACCGGGTGATCCGGTGGCTTTGCGCACTGGCTTCGGCGCGCAGGCCTATTCGGGCACCGTACTGGTGAGTCTTTCCGGCGAAACGACCGGTAGCACCGCTGCCTACTCATCCAATCAAACCTGGTCGCCGTTTGGCACGCAAGCTTTCTCCACGATGAAACCCGGACAGAACTATACGTTAACTGTCCAGGCGTTTGGAAATACCCCCTCCTCCGCGAACGCGCGCGTCTACTTCAACCCGCCTCCCGGCTATGTCGTGATGGTCGAGGATGTCGAATCGCTCCTTTACAAGGTGGTCGATGGCGTAGGCAACTATATCAACTTTCCGCCCGGATACCCGGGCGCCATCGTATCGCTTGAGGTTCGGCTGGAAACCGCACCGGGGTCTGGCACGTTTCTCCCTGCAGGGGCGTCCAGCTCGCTGCGGTCGGGCAAGGTCATGTGGGAAGTTGGCATGGGCGCCCTCAAGAATGGCAAACCGGCTGGGGCAATCGCGTTGCGAAGCGATGCCATCACCGCGAACACATATACGCCCGCCGGACTGATCTTCGCCTCAGAATCGACGGAAATCGACGTGATTCACGACGCCAATGGCTTGCGCCAGGTCTTTGCGCCGAAAGCACTGGCCGATATTCAATACTCCGGTGGCCGCGGCTACTCGATCTATTTCTACGAGCGGTGGCGGGTGACGACAAAAGATGGCAACGGTAATTGGCAGGTCAATGACCCCAATGGATGGTTTTCCAAATACGAAATCAGCGACGCCGGCGATTCGGGCTATAATTATCTTAAAATCATCAAGACCGTGCGCCTGAGTGGCGACACTGCCTGGGAAACCAAGCTCTATGCACCGTCCGGCGGGACCACCTGGACGCTGGAGGACTGGCACAAACAGGGCCAGAACGTTCTACGCAAGGAAACGCACACCTTTACCTCCAATAACACCGTGGAACTCGTCACCGTGAAGGACAACGCCAGCGCCGAAGCGACGACCTACCAGCTGACCTACGCGATCAAACCCTGGGGCAAAGAGCTCATAAAGCGCATCGATGGAATCAATCCTTCAAATCCCGGCGCATCACCCACGACAGTCTACCCGAAGCTGACAACGGAGTATTATTACCACGAAAGCGCGGGTCAGCCGGGCAACTACGGTAAGGTCAAGGCCATCAAATACCCGGATGGATCCTGGGTTCGTTACGACTATTACGACGATGACGCACGCCTCGGTCTACCCTTTCACAAATACGAACCCTATCTGGACCTCGCGCCGGATCCGCTCGCCACGGACACCTCAAAAATGCGTATTACGACTTACGATTATACCTATGACTATACGAAAGTAAGAAAGTCGTTGCCGGCCTCCGAGGTCGTAACGCAACCCGACGGCGAGAACAACCCGGGCGCCCGTGTCACGGCGGGGAAACGGATTACTACGTATCCCACGGATGATGCGGCCGAATATCACGTCGCACTTGGTGTGACGCAGAAGGTTCGCAAGGAAACGATAACCGACTACGCCAGCGCGAGCAGTGGCGTGACCACAATCGTCAAGCGATTCCGGGAGGACTCAGATATATCGAGCCATTTCACGCCCGGCCTGATTTACTCACGACAAAAGCCGGATGGAACGCTCGAAGCGCATGCCTATTTCAAAGGCACGTGGTATGCGCCATACTGGGGATTTCACTTCGATGCAAGCGGAACACTCGTGGCCGAGTTTATTTTTCGTGGAGTTCCGGGGAGCGGGTTGACATACATCTCGCAATCCGGCCAGGACTTCGACCTCGAAGATATCACGCTTATTCCCGGCAAATCGACCGTTACGATGCTCGTGCGCGACGAAACTGGCGCCGTCCAATGGAGTGATGAACGTGTGTGGGATGGATCCGGCTATAACCTTACATCAGACTTTCCTATGTTGCGGGGATCGCGCGTCTACTACAATGCACTGGGGCAGCAGCAGAAGGTTTACGACGTGTATCGAAGCAATGGAGCGTATGGCGTCAACTACGTGACCAGAAAGTCGCTGACGGTTGCGGGTGGAGAGATCACATCGTCCACCGATGCCTCTGGGGTCGTTACCAATTTTGTCCGCGATGCGCGGGGGCGCCTGCAAACGTCCACCGTTGTGGGCGTGAGCCAGGCAACAGGGAAGGGCAATGCTCAGCCGGATGTGGTTACCACCTACGAATATGATGCCGACGACCGGGTGCTCGCAACCCGCGTCGGCCCGATATCCGGAGCACGCAATGACACCACCTACACCTTCGACCGGGCGGGCCGGTTGACCGACATCGTCGCCGAAGGCCCCGCATCGAACAACCTGACGACCACGATTCGCTTTTCCTCGGACAACCGCACGGTGACGACTACGGCTCCAGGCGCGGCCCCGGTCGTGGTGAGGCGGTATTTGGATGGGCGTCAGTATTATGTGGCCGATGCGGTAGGTGGAAAGGGTACCTACAACGCCTACTACGGCTTGGGTGCTGGCGTGCAGCGTATCGCGGTGACGAAACGCGTTTCCGAATCCGGCGCACAGGCGGATTATCGGGATTCCGATTACGACTGGCTCGGTCGCGTGACTCAATCCAGCCAGGCGAGCGTTGGATATGGTGTGACAAACTCTTATGTAGCCTACCGTAAGTTCACCTATTTGGCTACAGGGCAGCTCGGCAAGGTGGAGCAGTATACCACCGCATCGCCAACGCCGACGGCGCCGCCTTATGTCTACGAATACGATCAGGTAGGCAAAATCGCGCGCGAGGGTTTTGATATAGATGGCAATGGTCTGGCCGATCCGGTGACGACGCCTTCGACCTCGGACATGGTGGTCTCTCATGACTGGGCGATCCAATACGCCACGCTCGAGGGCACGACGGCGTGGTGGCTCGAAAACGCCTCCTACCGGTATCCTTCTGGGGCCACCGCCGTGTTGAATGGGAGAAACTGGACGCAATTGAGCCATCTCACCTCGAGCGTGGCCAGCCGGGTCGTGCAGGAAAACGCGAGCGGTGTGGTGGGTCGTTCGGAGATCTGGACCGATCGCTACGGCAAGACCGTGACGCAAAAAGCCTACCAGACCGGCGTGTCCAACCCGGCGCAAACGTTGATCTACAACGGCCGGCTCTCCATCGAGACGGCGCCCTCCGGCGAAACGGCCACCTCCACCTACGATGCCTACGGGCGGCTCACTCAGGTCAGTGGCCGCGACAGCGTGAAGGTGACCTATGCCTACGACGGGGCCACCAATTTCCTCCAGACGGTCGGCAACGCCGTGACCTCAAGCCTTGTGACCTACACCTACGACGCCGCCGGCCGCGTCATTCTGGAAACCCTCGCGGATGGTGGCACGCGTCGGCGCGCCTACGATTCCGATGGCCGCCTCGATCGCCAATGGGGCACGGCGATCGACCCGGTGCTCTACGAATTTGACACCTTCGGGCGGCTCGAGAAGATCACGACCTACCGGGACGACGACGGCTTCACCGACAGCGGGACCTGGCCGACCAGCTCCGCGTTATCCAACCCGCAAACCACGAGCTTCACTTACGACAACATGAGCGGTAAGGTCACGAAAAAGACCTATCCGAACAACAGCACCGATACCTACAGCTACGGCTATGCGGGCAACCTCTACAAACTCGTGAGATCAGA
>RFJS01000444.1 GCA_003694825.1 Verrucomicrobiota bacterium
CCCACGAAGTCCTTCGTGTTGTATTTGGCCTGGTTCGGGTAGATCAGGGGATGGGTGATGACGTTGAAGCGCGAAAGCCGGACCGCCGCGCACAGCAGGTAGATGAATCCGATGAACCACCCGATCGGCCGAAAGTAGGCGCTCAGCTCCGGTGACAGGATGAGGAAGAAAACCAGCAACGCCGGCGCCACGCCGAAGGAGACCACATCCGCAATCGAATCGAACTCCCGTCCGAAGAGCGATTCGCGCCCGCCGAGGCGGGCCAGCCGCCCGTCGAGCGAGTCGAACACGACCGCCGCGATGATGAACCAGACCGCTTCGGTGTAGAGATGCTGGGATGATTCTCCAGTCTCGGTGACGACGGCGAAACGGGCCTGGATGCAGCGAATGATCGCCACGAAGCCGCAGAACAGGTTGCCCGCGGTCATCAGGTTGGGCAGGAGGTAGATGCGGCTGGCCTGCGCGCTTCCGATCGGGGTTTCCGGAGGTGCGGTGCGTTTTTCCATGAAGGGGCGTGGGGAAGAGGAAAGGGAGGCGCCCGGCCTTAGCGCGCGAGCGATTCGAGGTATTTCCAGAAGGAGTTGTGCTGCTCGACGAGCTGCTCCTCGGTGACGGGCAGCCTGGTGCGGAAGACGAAGTCAGTCAACGAGTTGCGATGAAGGATGTAGTGCGTGTGCAGCGTGTCTCCCTTCACTTCGAAATAGATGCGATGATCGCCGGAGCGCAGCCGGTAAAAGATCTTGTCGCCACGCTTGAAACGGCCGAGCGGCTCGGTCGGGTGGGCGAGATCGGTGGCCGTCAACCCGCTCAACGGGGCGATGACCTCGAGCTGCTCGAGTTTGTCGAGCTTGTTGAGCTCCTGCATGCTCTGGTCGCTGAAGGTGACGTGGTACATGGCTGTGAATAACTCGTCGATAACGGTGAGCAACTGGCGGCCGCGACCGCGCGTCTTGCCCTGACGAAATACCAACCGGCTCTCGAAGACGAAGCTTTTTGTCGGGGTGCCGCCGGGTTCGCCGCCGGGATTTTGCCCGCTGCCGCTGCCCGGGGCGGTGAAGATCCGGGAAAAGGGGCTCGTGAGCAACGGCTGCCCCGGCCCGGGCCGGGGCGACCGGCTCAACGCGAATCAGCCGGCATCGCTTCGACCAGGCGATTCGCTTTCCCCGGACGCTTTTCCAGCGTGAAGGCGTCAAACAGCCGGTTCGTCGCCGTTCGCGCCTCGTAGTGAAGTGTGTCGCCATCGACCGTGATCACCTGGAACAACTGCATGTTCTCCCCCATCTTTCGGGCCCAGGACCGATCGGTGATCGCATACATCTTCGGGCCGCTCACCGAGACGACGTAGACCGTGCCGATGGCCGGATCGTAGACTTGATTGTAGCCCTTCGTCACATTTTCCGTGCCGACCACGGTGCCTCGCTCGCGCAGGGCCGCATCCGAAAGGACCCCGCTGCGCGCATAGGTATGGTCGTGTCCGGTGAGGACGAGGTCCACGCGAAAAGCGTCGAAAACCGGTTTCCACAGGCGGCGAAGCTCGGGATTGTCGCGCTCGGCCGCCGGAGAAAAGAGCGGGTGGTGGAAGGTGACGATACTCCAGCGGCCCGGATTCTCCGCCAGGACTTTGCGCAGCCAGGGAACCTGCTCGGCCTGCTTTTCATTCGAATTCAGGCAGATGATACGGACGCCCTGGTAATCGATGTAGTAAACGGTTTCGTCGAGCCCGAGCCCGTCCGGACCATTGAGAGGAAAGGCGAATTGCGGCCGCCAGAAGGCGGAGAGTTTTCGCCCGTCGCGATTCTTGTATTCGTGATTGCCGGGGGTGGCGATCACGGGCACCGAGCCGTTCACCCAGCCGGGAGCGCCGAACCATTCGCCCCACTCTGTATCGGCGTCACCATGATTGATGAGATCGCCGGCATGCAGGGTGAAGGCGGCCCGCGGCGCCTCGCGAAATGCTTCGTGGGCGACGCGCGTCCAGTGTGTGCGGATGTCGTTCTGGGCATCGCCGAAGTAGATGAAACGAAAGGGTTTGGCCTCGCGTGCCGCCGTGCGGAAGTGGGCCCACGGGCTCCAGTTGACGCCGTCACCGACGCGATAGGCATAGAGCGTATCGGGCTCGAGGCCTTCGAAGACCACGGTGTGTTGATGAAACGGGGTCTCGCCCGCCTCGAAGCGCACGGAGCGAGCCGCGATCCGGCGAGCCTCTTTGGCCATGGTCGGGCCGTGATCGCCGGCGCGGACGATTTCGCCGAAAGCCTGGAGCACCGAGGTGTCGGTGCGGAAGGAGACCGACTGTGTCGTCGTCGGATCGTCGTTCCACGTCAGGACGATGCGGTCCGGTAGAGGCGTCGGCGCATGGGCCTGTGATGACGGATAGGCTTGTGGAATCCACTCCGGTGCGGGCGGGAGATCGTGGGCGAGGATCGTGCGACAGACGCCGAGGGCCAGGGCCAGCGCGGCGAGGCGGCGGACAGACAAGTGCATGGGAAGAAGAGGGAGCGGTGGAGCTTCGAACGCGTTCGAAAACGTCAACCAGAGCGGCCGCCCGGGCGAATGCCAAACCCCGAATGCCGCGAATCGAGGTGCGCCGTGTCACGTTTCGGTCGCCGGCAGTTCGATGCCCGGCGTTTCCCGCAGATGGCGCAGCACGGATGCGAGGTGATCGTGGTCGCGGGTCTCGATGGTGACGACGACGCGCACCGCCGAAACGTCGGCCCCGGCAAAGGCGCGGTCATGGTTCACCTCCCTGATGCTCGCCCCTGTTTCCGCGATGGCTTGCGCCAGCCGGGCCAGGCCGCCCGGCCGGTCGCTGATCACGGCGGTGAACCGGCCGAGCCGTCCATCGGCGACCAGTCCCTTCTCGATCACTCGGCCGAGGACGACCGGGTCGATATTGCCTCCACCGAAACACAAAACGCAGGTGCGCCCGTGCAGCTCGGGAAGCGTCCCGGTCATGAACGCGGCCAGCGGCGCGGCGGCGGCGCCTTCCACCACCATCTTCTCCAGCTCGAGCATGCGCAGGATCGCCAGGGCGAGCTGATCCTCGGTCACTGTCACGATATGATCGATACGCTCGCGGGCGAGGACGAAGGCGTTCGCGCCGACGATGGATACAGCGAGGCCGTCGGCCAGGGTATGGCCGCACTCCACCGGCACGGGCCGCCCGGCGGCGAGCGCCGCCTGAAAACTCGCCGTGGCCTTCGCTTCGACACCGATCACGCGCACCTGCGGCCGCAGGCTCTTCAGCGCGACGGCGAGCCCGGCGATCAGGCCGCCGCCGCCGATGGGCGCGACCACCGCCTCGACGTCCGGGACCTGTTCGAGAATCTCCAGCGCCATCGTGCCCTGGCCGGCGATGATGGCCGGATCGTCGTATCCATGGATATAGGTCAACTGCTCACGGGCGGCGAGCGCGTCCGCGTGGGCGCGCGCTTCGGCGAAGGTTTCCCCGTGAAGCACGACGCGGGCGCCGAGCCGCGCACACGTGGCGGATTTGATCAGCGGCGCGGTCTTCGGCATCACCACTGTCACGGGGATGCCGAGCAGCGAACCATGGTAGGCGAGGCCGAGCGCGTGGTTGCCGGCCGAGGCGGCGATGACGCCGCGCTGTCGCCGGGCGGCGTCGAGCTGGCTGAGGGCGTTGCGGGCGCCGCGTTCCTTGAAGCTTCCCGTGCGCTGGAAGCAGTCGAGCTTGCAGAAGATGCGCGCTCCGGTGATCTCCGAGAGCGGGATCGATTCGGGGCAGGGTGTGAGGGCGACTGCATCCCGAATGTGGGCGCGGGCCGCCTGGATGGATTCGAGGGTAACAGGGGCGGATGTCATCGGGGGCCTTTTTCAGGAAGGCTGGCGTTCCCGGCGGCGGTTGCCAACCAGCAAAGGACCAGGCCAGGCCGAGGGTTCCGGCCCGGGCCGGGGTCGGACGATGCGGCTGCGGATGGGGCCGTGGCGACCTGTGCCCGGGCTCGGGAAAAATGAGAAATCCGCCGAAAATCCCGGCGGGTTATTCTGATGCCGAAAGGGCGTCGCTACGCCGCTGCCGCGCCACCCCGAACGCCGAAAACCTCTCTTCGATCGGTAAAATCCGTTGTCCGTCCGTGTTCTGTTTCCTACAAAGTAACCACTAACTCACCACGCATCAAACCCGGACCCGCACGCCCCATGCCTCCGTCTCCCCGCCCCGCAAACACCACCGCCGCCGCCGTCGATCAACAACCGCACCTGCGTCCGCTCGACTACGCCCGCAACGTGGTTTTTTCGCCTCAGAAGCGAGAAGCGAGAAGCAGAAGGACAGAGGACGGAGGACGGAACGCAGAAACCTTCCGCATGCCACACTCCCAGTTCCGCCTTCACCAAAGTTCTCGTGGTAGAGGACCAGCCGATGTTCCGGGAGCTGCTGGTGCAGGTGTGCGAGCAGATCGGGGAAGTGCGCGACATCGCGGCGACCGGCCGGGCTGACACCGCCATTCGGCTGTGCCGGGAGCGCGATCCGGATCTGCTGATCCTGGACCTGCAGCTGGAAGAGGCCGCGGACGGCTTCGAGGTGATCGAGGCGATCCGCGAGCAGGGGAGCGCGCCAAAGATCGTCGTGCTCACCGCCTTCACCGACGACTACACGCTCACCCGCGCGCACCGCGCCCGCGTGGATGCCTTTCTGCAAAAGGAAGTGCACACCCACCACGATTTGCTCGCCGCGATCGGCGCCATCCGCCTCGGTCGACGCTACCGCAACACCGTCCTTGAAGAGTTTCACCAGCGAAAACGTGAAGACCCATTTGCGCCGTCGAAGATCCTTGGCGAGCGCGACGAACGGATCTTGCGTCTGTATGGGCTGGGGCTGAGTGATCACGATGTGGGCGAACGGCTCGGCGTCTCCGCGCGTACCGCTTGCAACAATCGCCTCCGCGTCATGGGCCTGCTGCAATTGCCCGACTTCAAGAGCCTCGTGCTCTACGCATTGAGAAACGGCTATGCGCGGGTGAAGCAGCGCCTGTCGCGGTAGCGGCCGTATCACGGCAAGGCGGGCGGCGAGAACAAGTCATGGGCAAATGTCAAGCGCCGCAACCAGGGAACATTCCCCGGTTGCGGCGCTTGGGCCGGTCCGCCGCGCTCCGCATCCTGGAGGCATCAGACTCCGAAAATGATGCCTACTCCAAAACTCCTCACCTTCGTTCGCGTGCTGATCATGGCCGCGTTGCCACTCTGCCTTCTACAAACCCGCGCGTTTTCCCAACGAATTCCGAGCCCGGTCCTCGATGATCAATTCGATCGCGATCTTGCCGAGTTGAGCCTCATCCTCGACGAGGTGCGCGTCCGCAAACTCGGGTCGCGGGAGAGGGTTACGCTTTCCGACGTGAAACTACGCCTGGCGCGACGGAACCTCCCGCCGAAAAGCAGTAAAGCCGAGAGAATACGTTTGGCGCGCGCTTGGAAGCTGATCGGACAGATCGAGCGCGATATCTTTGGTGATACCGAGCAGGTCGTCGAAAGTTATCGGCTCGCCGCCGCTCTGGACCCCGATGATTCGGAAATCACCGGTGAGCTGGCCTTCCGAGAGAGAAAACTCGCGGCCGTCAATGAACGGCTGGAGGAAGCCAAACAGCTTCGCGAGGCAAAAGGAATCCGCCGCTGACCGGGAGACGCTGCCATGAAGTCCTTTATCTATAGCGGCGTCGTAGCGAGTGCGCTTCTTGGTCTGTCGCCGGCGAAACTCACGGCGCAGGTGCTGGATAATCCAGTCGCGGTCCCGGTAACGGTTCACGTCGAATTCAATTCCCCGACTACGGAGACGCTGACGGTTAAATGGTTTGGAGAAACGAGTTCGCCGTACGACGATATCGTGAAAACCGGAACGGGTTCTGGAACCAGTTATCTCACGGAACCTCTCACCATGATGCTCAGACCGGGCGTTACCTATAGCGTCGAGGTTTCGGGAAACGCCAATATCGTTTCCTACCGGATCGAACTGACTCAGCCAGTCGGTTATGAGGTTCTTTTGAGTAATGTTTCCGGCAGCGACTTGATTGCGCGTAATATATATCCCGCTGACAACACTCTCAACGATCCTGACACGTTTCAGTTCCTTGTGCGCCCGACCGGTTTCAGCGGGGCGGTCAGAAAAGTGGGTGAAGCGACCTCGTGGTCCACCGACCGCCTGATCTGGGAGGTGGGAATGGGGCAGCTGAAAAATGGCAATGCGGCCGGCGCCATCAGCATCCAGGCGGACGATTTTTCCGAGATTACCTACACGCCGAGTGATCTCAATTATAGTTCGCCTTCTACGGAAGTTTCCGTCGTCCTTGATTCGTCCACGGGCGCTCTCCGCCAGGTGAATGCGCCGCAAGCGCTGGCGGACATCGTCGACGGCACGCCGAACGACGACAAATACGAAATCCGGTTCTATTCCTGGAAGGACGTAACGGGTTGGAACGGTACGATTTACACGGTGATGGGCACGCCCTTTGTCACCTACGAAATCTCCAAGCCGGCGAATGAGGAAATCAGCATCAAAAAGACCTTCACCACCGGGACGGACTACTACACCACGCACCTGCGTTATCTTTCCGCCCAGATGACCTGGGAGATGTATGACTGGACGCTCAACCTCGACGCGGTGGGCAACTCGATGCGCAAAGTAATCACCGTGGTCACCTCGACGGGCGAGACCATCGGCAGCACGAAGACCACCGTGATCGAGGAATATGGCCGGAAACTCGAGAACAACGACTAGGGTGTGTTCGAAAACCTGAAAAAATGGGGAGAAAAGGACTTGTACAAACCGGCGGCAGCAGTAGCTTGGGAGCGTGAAAGTCATTCGTATGTCC
>RFJS01000445.1 GCA_003694825.1 Verrucomicrobiota bacterium
CGGGCAACTATCAGAGGGGTAAATTAAGCTCATCTGACTGCGGCGAGTAGCGCGGCTTTTGCGGTTTTCGCGGGAAACCAGCCTCAATTCGTCTGGAACAGCTCTCATTCACGGGCGCGCCGACACGGCATCGAATCGTGGGCACAACTCTGGCGAGCCACTCCCCCCGGCGTAGACGGGTCGGACCGGATGCGCCGGAGAAATGCTTTCCGGTGATCGCATCCCGCTTGCGATCAGAATTGACGATGTCGTCATGCGGTAATTCAAAGGCCGGCGGTCCGCGTTCGCTTTTCAGGGTAAGCCTCGGACCGTATCCAGGGAATTAAAACACCCGGGGTCCTTATCGCCACCCGGGGAGAGTTTTGAGGCTTGGTTCGGCAGGATGGCAGCCGCGGAGCAGTCCAACAGGCGCAACATCGTGGACGCCACGGACAATTGCATTACGTTGCCATTACCATGGAATGGCTCAACTATCACCACCTGCGCTACTTCTGGTTTGTTGCCCGCGAAGGGAGCATCGCGGCTGCGGCGCGCAAGTTGCGGGTTTCACAACCGTCGGTTTCCGTGCAAATCCGCGAGCTGGAAGAGGCCCTTGGCGCGAAGCTCTTCGAACGTCAGGGCCGACGCAATGTCCTGACCGATGCCGGCCGGCTTGCCCTGCGCCACGCCGATGAAATTTTCGCAACCGGAGCGGAATTGGTCACTGCCTTGCGGCAACGCTCGGAAGCGCCGGACTACCGGCTATTTGTCGGCGTCGCGGACGCCCTGCCCAAACTGGTCACTTACGTGATTCTGCAGCCTGTCATCAATGCGGCGGAAAACGCGCGAATCATCTGCCGCGAGGGTAAAATGAAGCAGCTGCTCCGGGCCCTCGGCGAACATCGTCTGGATATCGTTCTGAGCGATGAGCCCGCGACAAGCCTTGCGGGCATAGCGGCCTGTAATCATCCGCTCGGGGAATCGGACGTTTGTTTCTGCGCCACCCCCGATTTGGCCGCCCTGTTGCGGAAGAATTTCCCGCGTTCTCTTGACGGCGTTCCGGCCTTGCTTCCAGCAGAAACCACAACCCTGCGGCAGAGTCTCGACAACTGGTTCCGCGCGCGCGACGTCCAACCGCGGATTCTCGCGGAGTTCGAGGATTCCGCCCTGATGAAGGTTATCGCGGCCCATGGAGAAGGTTTCACGGCGCTGCCCCGAGTCGTCGCCGCCGAGGCCGAGCAGCGCTACGGTCTCGTCAACTTCGCCGTGGCGGACGGTTGCCAGGAGAAGTTTTTTGCCATCACTGCCCAGCGCCGCATCACGCACCCGCTGGTCGGTCGTCTCACCGACCGCGCGCGTCAAATGCTCTTCGCCTGAACCTCACCGCCACTCGTCTGACAGCAAGCGCAGCCGGTCGCGCAGGCGCCGATAGGCCGCGCGTCCCAACAGGTGGCCGCCGACCGGCGCCGTGACATAGAAAAACAGCACCACGAGCACAGCTTTCGCCACCGCCGACGCACTGCCGAAATGAACGGCCGAGGCGACAAGAAGCAGCGACGTGCCAAACGCGCCGGCCTTTGTGGCGGCGTGCATGCGTGCCAGCACGTCCGGCAGCCGCAAGACGCCGATTGCCGCCACGAGCGCGAAGAGGCTGCCGGTGATAAGGAAAAACACGGTGATCCACTCCTTCATGACCAATCCCCCCGCCCGATGCGGCGAGCCAGCACGGCGGTCGCCACGAATCCCACCACCGCCAGTGCGATGGCCACGTCGAGAAAAGACTCCTCGTCGAAACGCACGGCCTGCAGCACGATGATCGCGAGAGCCAGCCCGGTCACGAGATCGAGCGCGAGAACGCGATCAGCCGGAGTCGGCCCGCGCCAGACGCGCACGATGGCCAACACGAACGCCGTCACGAGAATGCCCGTGGAAATGGCGATCGCGTACCCCAGAGGGTCAGAAAAGAAGGCGGACGGGTCTTGCATAGTTTTCAAGAATCTCCCGGCGAAGCCGCTCGGGATCAGCTCCGCCATAGAGTGTGTGGAGGTAGAGAACCTCCTCCCGCGGATCGACCTCGAGACTGAGCGTTCCCGGCGTCATTGTCACAAGCAGGGCGAGAATCAGTCGCTGCCGGTCGCTCATTCCCTTCAAACCGACGGCAACGACCCCGGGCCGCCACCCTGGTCGCGGCGAGACGACATCCGCGGCCACGCGGAGATTGCAGGCGACGACCTCCTTGCCGTAGAATGCCGCAAAACGCAGGCCCTCCAGAAGTTTTCGGCCTCCGCTCATGGCACCCCTCCTTCCAACCCGCCGAGCACGGTGCGAATGTAGATCGCATTATCCATCAACTGATCCGCCGCCCTCATCGCGTAGGCAAACATTTCGCCGCCGGCCAATCCGATGACCACCGTGATCGTGGCGAATGCCGCGGCGGGAAGCACGAGCGGAGCAAGCGGCTTTCGCGCGCCCGTGCGGGCGGCCGCCTCCTCGCCGCGAGGATCCGCCTTCCAGAATGCCTCCATCCAGATCTTTGTCATCGAAAACAGGGTCAGGATTCCGACGCCCAGGGCGAACGCCGTGGCCACCCACGCTTCGGCTTCCAGGCCCGCCTCGACGATCGCCAGCTTGGCCCAGAACCCGGACAAAGGCGGGATTCCGCCCAGAGAGAATGCGGGCACGAAGAACAGAACGGCCAGCCAGGGATGGTTCCGGTAAAGACCCCCCAGTCTCCCGAGCTCGCCCGATCCGCGCATTTCCTCGATGATGCCGCCGACGAAAAAGAGGTTCGTTTTAACAATGATGTGATGCCCGATGTAGAAAACCGCGCCGGCCAGGGCCAGGGGCGTCATCAGCGCCAGACCGAGCACCATGTATCCGATCTGGCTGACAATGTGAAAAGAGAGGATACGCCGGACCTCGAAGTGGGCCGCCGCGCCGAGGACGCCGACCACCATCGTCGCGACGGCCGTCCAGATCAAAAGCGACCGCAGATCCTCGAAAGTCCCGGAAAGAAACAGCGTATAACCGCGAATCAGCGCATAGACTCCGACCTTGGTTAGCAGCCCGGCGAAGACCGCGGAAACGGCCACCCGCGGGGTGTGATACGAGGCGGGAAGCCAGAAAAACAGCGGAAAGATGCCCGCTTTCAGGCCGAAAGCCGCAAGGAGCAGGATCCCGCTCGTATGAAGCAGTGCCACCTCGGAAGGATCCTGGAGCTTGATGGCGATATCGGCCATGTTGAGCGTACCCAGTTTTCCGTAAAGCATGCCGGCGCCGACCAGAAACAGGGCTGAAGCAAGAATGTTGAGGACGACATACTTCAGTGCACCCTCCAGTTGCGCCCGTCCATTTCCCAGCGTCAAAAGCACGAAGGAGGCGACGAGCATGACTTCAAACCAGACATACAGGTTGAACAGGTCGCCGGTCAGAAAGGCACCCTGGACGCCGAGCAGAAGGAAGTGCAGCAGCGGATAAAACGTCCACGGCAACCGGCCGTCCGTCACGTCGCGCAGCCCGTAAACGGCCGTGGCCAGACCGACCAGTGCGGCCACCAGGACCATCCCCGCCGCGAGCCGATCCGCGACAAGGGTGATTCCATACGGTGCCGCCCAGCCACTGGCCTGCGCGGCGAGCACCCCGGCATCATCCACCCGCGCGACGAGCAAAACCGCCGCCATCAGGGCAGCGATCGAGCCGAGCACCCCGCACACGCGCTGGACTCGCGGAGCGCGACCCGTCGCGAGGCAGACCACGGCCCCCGCCACCGGGATGACAAGCTGCAGAAAGATGATCGTCGCGTCGCTCATATCCGATCGGTCTCGCTGAAGGCGTCGAGATCGTCGTGCCCCGACGTTTCCCGCGCTCGATTCAGAAGTGTCAGCGCGAACACGGTCAGCCCGAAGCCGATCACGATCGCCGTCAACACCATGGCCTGGGGCAGCGCATCCGCCGCCCCCGGTGGCGGGACTTTCGCGCCCTCGGCCACCAGGGCCGGCTCACCGGAAGTCAGACCGGCGCCCGTGAAAACAATGAGGTTGGCCGCCTGCCCCAGAAGGATCAGACCCACCACCAGCCGCATCATGCAGCGCTGCAACAGGCAGACAATCCCCGCGGTAAACAGAATCCCGATACACAATGCCAGCACGAGGTTCATGCTGCGTCCTCCAGCAAACTGAAAATCACCTGCAGCGCGAAGCCGGCCACCGTGAGATAAACCCCAAAATCAAACAGCATCGGCGTTCCCAGATGCACATCCCCGATCAGCGGCAGCGACCACACCGGCAGCCAGAGCCCGGCCAACAAGCCACCTCCCCGGAACAGTCCCGCAAGGGCCGCGACGAGGGCGACGGTCAGACCGCAGGTCATCAAACCGACCGGATCGACCCGTAGCGCCCGGCGCGCTGCGCCTTCGCCGGCGCCAAGCGCGATCAGCGCGAAACCGGAGGCCGCCAACAGCCCGCCGATGAATCCACCCCCCGGCAAGTGATGTCCGCGGTAGAATGTGACGAGCGATAACGCCACCAACCAGGGAAGCAACAGGCGCGCTGCGCCCTCGAGAATGAATGATCCCTTCATGATCCGGCATCCTCCCGCTTGCGTTTTCTTCGAGCCAACAGCGAGAGCACCCCGAGCGCCGCGATGGTCAAAACGATCATCTCGCCGAATGTGTCCAGCGCCCGGAAATCCACGAGAATGACATTGACGACATTCCGGCCGTGCGCCGCCGGGTAGCTCCAGGTCGCCAACTGTTCGGAAATGGAAGGCGCCACCTGCAACTCCAGTGCCTGAAGGACGATAAGCGTCATGCCCCCGCCGAAACCCGCGGCGAGCGCCCATTTCGCCGCCGCCACACCCGGCCGGGGCTCGCGCCGCACCGGAGGAAGCTTGTAAACCACCAGCATCAGCAACATCACGGTCAAGGCCTCGACGAGAATCTGAGTGATCGCGAGGTCCGGCGCGCTGTAGTGGAGAAATAACAACGCGATTGCGATCCCCACGATCCCGAGCGCGACGAGGACGCCCAGCCGCGAGGTCGCGATTGTCGCGCCCAGGGCGGCTCCGGCTGCGAGAACGCAGAGAACTGCCGGCAGTATCTCGATGTCGGGTCCGATCGTCAGATCCGGCCATCCCCCGAACCGAAGAAACTTCCAGCCGAGCAGGAACGTCGCGGCTGCGATCACAATGGCGACATAGCGCGTCAGCGCGCCCGACTGCAGAATCCGAGTCTTTCGTTTCGCGACCTCCGCCAGATTGCCCACCATCGTCTCATAAACACTGGAGGGACCGGGAACGGCCTCGATCCGCCCTCGATGTGGCCAGATCAGACGCCGGTTGGCGTAGATAAGCAGCCCTCCCGCCATGGTCACCACGCTCAGAACCAGAGGTAGACTGAGCCCGTGCCACAGCGACAGGGAGGACGTCATGGGTTCGAGCCGGATCGCCGCTACCGCTTTGCCGACGAGCGCCTCGCCCACCAGGCCGGCCGCGAGGCCGAACGCCAGGCCGCAAAGCGCCAGCGCCAGCGGAGGGCCCCAGAGAGACCACGGCGCCTCATGCACCGTGCGTCCGGGGGCATCCAGCGGTGTTTTCGACCAGAACGGATGCAGGCCGGCCTTCAGCGCCAGGGCCAGCAGAAACATGTTCCCGACCACGGCCACCACGATGAACGCCGTCCCCGCCTGGTCGAGGGCCGTCCCGGTCTTGTAAACATACTCTTTCCCGACGAAACCGAAAAACGGAGGAAAACCCGCTTTGGAAAACGCCGCCAGAAGGGCCGCCACCGCGGTGACCGGCATCGCCCGGCGCAGGCCCCCGAGGCGCCGCACGTCCCGCGTGCCCGTCTCGTGATCGACCGTCCCCGCCACCATGAAAAGCGCCGCTTTGTAGAGGGCGTGGCCGAGCAGAAAAACCACCATCGACTTGATGGCCAACTCCGTGCCAATGCCGATCAGAAGCGTGAGAATCCCCAGCACGGAGAGCGTCGTGTAGGCCAGGATACGCTTGAGATCTGTCTGGACGATGCCGAGCACCGCCCCGGTGATCAGGGTAGCGCTGCCGAGGACGGAGAGCGATCCGTGCCACAGAAGCGTGCCATCGAGCGCAGGCGAGAGTTTTGCCAGCAGAAAGACGCCTGCCTTCACCATGGTGGCCGAATGCAGGAACGCGCTCACCGGCGTGGGCGCCGCCATCGCGTTCGGCAGCCAGAAATGCAACGGCACCTGGGCCGATTTGGCAGCCGCTCCGATGATGATGCACGCCGTCAGCGCCCCATAAACGGGAGACGATCGCACGAGATCCCCGGCCTGAACGATCTCGGACAGACGCCAGCTTTCAGCCGTCGTGCCGAGCAGGATGAACCCCGCCAGCATTGCCAGGCCGCCGGCGCCTGTCACGAGCAGAGCCTGCAAAGCCTTTGCCCGCGCCGCTTTGTCCTCATGATTGAAGCCGACGAGCAGGTAGGAGGTGATGCTCGTCAATTCCCAGAACACAAACAGCAGGATCACGTTGTCGGCCAGGACCAGGCCGAGCATCGATGCCATGAAGAAAAAGAGGAGGA
This sequence comes from Verrucomicrobiota bacterium, assembly GCA_003694825.1. Classification (GTDB taxonomy): domain Bacteria; phylum Verrucomicrobiota; class Verrucomicrobiia; order Opitutales; family Opitutaceae; genus J108. Next base: position 6,539 of record RFJS01000445.1, read on the forward strand.
GCAACAACCGTCCGAGATCGCGGTGACCCGCCAGGTAGCCCGACGCGTAGATGACGATCAATGTTCCCACCCCCGAAATCAGCAGGGCGAGGAGTCCGCCGAAACCGTCGAGCACAAAATCCAGAGACGCCCCCAAAGGGTCAAACCACCCCAGCGATTCCGCCGTCGTCTCGCCGACGCCAAGGCGCAGGTAGCTCGACAACAGCCACGCGAATACCCCCGCCGGAGCCGCCGCCAGCAACCAGACCGGAATACGGCTGCGTGCCACATACGGCGATATCAACCCGGCCGCCGCCAACAGAAGAACTGGCCACAGGAGCATCACGCAGGAAAATTGTCGAACGTCACGCTTTCAGCCCCTTCGCAAAGTTTCAAGAAAGGCCTTTCCACTTCCTTTCGCTTTCACGGCAACCACCGGAACCGGACAGGTGCGAAGAATTTCCTCCGCCGTGCTTCCGAGCAGCGTCGCGTAAACCGAATCGCGTCCCCGACAGCCAATCACCACGAGATCGTGTGCCCCTTGCCGCACGGCATCGGCGATCGCGAAAGCAGGAAGGGCTGATTCTCGCAAGTGGAGTTCCGGCATGACGCCCGTCAGGTTGATCGAACGGACCAGCCTCTCCAACTGCTCACGGTGGTGGTTCTCGAGGTCCGTCAGGAGCCGATCTTTGGGAACGGTCGCCCGCTGGTGCCCCCAGGGAAGAGAAAATGCGTGAAAAAGCGTCAAGCCTGCCTGTCCGGCTTGAGCAAATGCATGGCCGACATCGAGAGCCTGGAGGCTGAAGGCGGAATAGTCCACCGCCGCGAGAACTTTTCGAAAACCAGTCCCGACTCCAGCGGGCACTGCGAGAACAGAACACGGCGCTTTCCGCGCGAGCTTCTCCACGAGGTAGATGTTTGCTTCGTCGCGTCCCGCGACCACCAGATCCGCGCCGTCACGCTCGATAACCTCGAGCAACTCGCCCAGAGCATTCCCCTGACGAACCTCGAAGGAGACTTCGACAGAATCCGGAGTCTGCAGATGAGTTTCGACCAGCTCTCGTGCCCGTTGCTCAGCCACCTTCGCACCCGGCTCGACCAACCAGGGGTAGCGCTCTCGCACCGCGGCAGGAATCTCGATCGGGAGCCACGCATGCACCAGAGTGATTCTCGTGCTCGAGGCCAGCGACGCCACGTTGGAAATCCAGGCGAGAACTTCGGCGTCGGAATCATTGAGGGTCAGGTGACCGACGATGTGTTGGAATCTCTTCATCAGACCTCTGGTAGTGTAAGTCTGATGACGAAACGGGTCTAATGCTAAAATTTTTCCGAATGCTTAAATAAAAGCTAACATTGGTTGATTCAGATTCGCTCGACCCCGCACGAGCGGGAGGCCACGAGGACGTAGCTGGAGCTCGTCATGCACTGAGGCTGGTCCACCGGAGCGTCAATCCCGAGCGCCGGGAGGGCTGTTTTTGTCGCCACCGAGGTCGGAGAGCGCATCGAGCTGGCGCGTTTCGATGGGACCGGCCGAGGCCCGGTCTGGCGCCGCATCGTCTGACCCGAGAAAGCGAAATACCCGGCCGTCGCCGCGAACGAGGCCGGCGAGGTGCTCGTCGCCTGGGTGGAGGGTGCGGGCTGGGGACGGGGTGGCGCGGTGAAGTGGCGACTGTTCGACGAAAACGGCGAGCCACGCGGCGACGAGATGCCAGGTGGCCACCTCGCCCCGTGGAGCTTTCCGGCAGTGGCGGTCGATCAAAACGGTGGTTTTGTCATCGTGCGGTAAGCGCGGTTCGGCCCGGAGGCGATTGACTCGTTCGGGAGGATCAGCCGAAGTCGTGGCCCGAGCATGAGCGCCTGTGCGAACGAATCCTGCGGATGTGATCACAGCGGTCACGGCCATGAGTCCGGACCGAGCCGGTTCGAATCGGTCTCTCTCGTCGTTTCCGGAACCTTGATCGCCGCCGGGTTGGCCGGGCGGTGGTCAGGGGGGCTGCCGACATCCGCTCAGGTGGCCTGCTTCGCGGGGGCGATGGTGGCCGGCGGGTGGATGCTCGTGCCCTCCGCCTGGGCGGCCCTGCGGCGGTTGCGGCCGAATATCAGCCTGCTGATGGTGACGGCGTGCATCGGGGCGGCGTTCATCGGTGAGTGGGCCGAGGCGGCGACGGTGGTTTTTCTTTTCGGTGTGGCGGA
>RFJS01000446.1 GCA_003694825.1 Verrucomicrobiota bacterium
CCGCCTGCTGATCGAGCCGGGAGCTGAAGATATACTCATCCGCTTTCGGCTGTGACCGGGGCTGGAGGATTCGGGCCCCGCCGTGGGTGCGCCGCACGACGCCGGCTTCGGCCAGTTGGGAGACGTCGCGGCGCACCGTCGAGACGGAGGCGCCCACTTCGCGGGCCAGCTCTTCGAGGGAGGCGATCTCGACGCGCTGGAGGTAGGATTCAATGCGGGCCAGACGTTCTTCGGCTAACATACGTGATAGGTTTTGATAGATCTTGGTGGGTTTTGCAAATTCGTGTTGACGGATATGGAAAGTTTTGGCGTCTTGTGGAGCCGTTCCTATCGTTCCATGGTTCAGGCAAAAAATACACCCCATCGTGCGCAGGTCGAACATCTCGTGCGCCGCCTTGTTTACGAGAAGCTCGGTCGTCCGGTTCCCCGGGTGGCGGCGGCGCCGAATCCGCTGGTGGTGAATGTCAGCGCCCGGCACTGCCATCTCACGCAGGAGGCGGGCGAAGCGCTTTTTGGCCCGGGGTATCAGCTCAAGCCGATGAAATGGCTCTATCAGGACGGGCAGTTCGCCGCGGAGGAGTCGGTGACACTGATCGGTCCGCGCAGTCGGGTGATCTCCAATCTGCGCATCCTCGGGCCGTGCCGCGACATCAATCAGGTGGAGCTGGCCTTCACCGATGCGATCGCCCTGGGGTTTCGCATTCCGGTGCGCCTTTCCGGCGACATCGCCGGGACGCCGGGCTGCATGCTCATGGGGCCGCGGGGCTTTTTCGAGATGCCCGAGGGCGTGATTCGCGCCGCACCACACGTGCACATGCACCCGGACGACGCCGCGTTCTACGGCGTGAACAATGGCGACATCATGCGGCTGCGCGTCGGCGGCCCGGTGGGCGTGACCTTCGATCGCATCCTCGTGCGCGTCTCACCCGACTTCAAACTCGAGGTGCACATCGACACCGACGAGGGCAATGCCTGCGGGCTCGGCCCGGACTCTCCGGTCGAGCTCCTGAAGAAATGATTTTTCCAATACAACAAATCCTCACCCATCAAAAACAATGAATGAGTCACTCGGCATGGTGGAAACCAAAGGCTACGTGGGCAGCGTCGATGCCAGCGATGCCATGGTCAAGGCGGCCAGCGTCAAGCTGGTGAAACAGGTGCAGATCGGCGGTGGTTTCATCACCGTCCTCGTCACCGGAGATGTCGGCAGCGTGAAGGCGGCCGTGGAGGCCGGGTCGGAGGCGGCCGGTCGTGTGGGCGAGCTTGTCGGTTCGCACGTGATCCCCCGTCCGCACCCGGAACTTCTCAAGCAGTTCGGCATGGCCTGAGGGCTGGCCGGGTGTGTCGCGAAAATCTAAACACAACACTCAACCCCATTTCAGTTATGTCCAGTGAAGCTCTGGGAATGATCGAGGCGAAAGGCCTCTGCACCCTGCTCGAGGCGGCCGACGCCGCCCTCAAGTCCGCCAATGTCACCATGACCGGGTGGACGAAGATCGGCAGCGGATTCGTCATCGGATTCTTCCGCGGTGATGTCGCGGCGGTCAAGGCGGCCGTGGAGGCCGGCACGGAGGCGGCGCGCCAGGTCGGCGAGGTCGTATCCACTCAGGTGATTCCCCGGCCCCACGACGATCTCGGCAAGCTCGGTCCGTGGATCGCCGGCTGATCACCGCCTCAACCGGCATCCTCCCGCAGGGCACGCGGACAGTTCCGGACCCGCATATGCGCATCCTCGTCGCCAATCTCGGTTCGACGTCTTTCAAATACCGGTTGTTCCAGATCGACGACCGGGAGGAGAGACTGCTGGCCCGCGGCGGATTCGAGCGCGTGGAGGACTACGGACGCGCGATCGACGCCTGCGTCGAGGCCTTGCGCGCCGAAGGGCACATCGAGCGGCTCGAGGATCTCGACGGCGTCGGTTTCAAAACCGTCCTGGGGCGGCATCTCTCGGGTTGCCTGCCGGCCGACGATCGTGTCCTCGAGGCACTGGATGGCGCGGCCGACCTCGCTCCGGCGCACAACCCGCCCTATGCCGCGGGCATCCGTCAGTTTCGCCTTAAGGCGCCGGGGCTGCCGCTTGTGGCGCTTTTCGAAACCGCCTTCTTTCAGTGGATGCCGGAGCCGGCGCGGCGCTACGCCGTGCCGCCGTCGTGGCATGAGGCCGGCGTGCGACGCCACGGCTTTCACGGCGCCAGCCACAAGTTCGTCGCCGAACGTTCCGCCGAACTCCTCGGCCGTGTCGATATCGCGGATACGGTGCGGAATCTCTATCGCGACGGCCCGCGGCCGAACCCGGGGGCTCCATTGCGCGTCATCTCCTGTCACCTCGGGGGGAGCAGTTCCGTCGCCGGGATCCGGGACGGCGTGGCCATTGGCTCGAGCCTGGGCATGAGTCCGCAGTCCGGTCTTCCTCACAACAATCGCGTGGGCGATCTCGACTCGGCCGCCGTACCCTTTGCCTTGCGCGCCATGGGATTGAGCCTCGAGGAGGTTGAGCGCGACCTCACGCGCCGATCGGGTCTCCTCGGGCTCTCCGGCGTATCCAACGATCTGCGCGACATCCGCGAGGCGGCTGAGGCGGGAAATGCCGACGCCCGTCTCGCGATGGACTTTCTCGTCCATGAGATTCGCCGCTGGGCGGGCGGCTTTTTCTTCGAGATGGGAGGTTGCGAAGCGATCGTGTTTACCGGCGGCATCGGTGAGCACAATCCCTGGTTGCGCGAAGCGGTCTGCCGGGGCCTCGAAAGCCTGGGCATCACGATCGATCCGGCGAAGAACGCCGCCAACGACGGCACGGAAGGCGACATCGCCGCCGACGATTCCCGGACACGCCTCTTCGTCATCCCTGCCAACGAGGAGCTGGTCATTGCCAGGGAGACGCGCCGGCTTCTTCTCGACAACCCGCGGGCCGGCTGAGCGACGCCGCGCCCGGCTCCCCCGAAAAATTCAATCAACGTCCAAACACTCAACCCACAGAAAACATGTCACAGAAAGCTATTGGTTTGCTGGAGACCCGCGGTCTCGTCGCCCTCGTATCCGGAACGGATGCGATGCTCAAAGCCGCCAACGTCGAGTTGATCGGTCCGATGACTCAGGTCGGCAGCGCGCTGGTCAGCGCGGTCGTGGTCGGCGATGTCGCCGCCGTGAAAGCGGCGACCGATGCCGGAGCCCAGGCGGCGAGCCAGGTCGGCGAGGTCGTCAGCGTTCAGGTCCTCCCGCGCCCGCACGAGGATGTCGCGGCCATCCTGCCGACGGCTCCCGCCACGAAGAAGACGGCCTCGAAGTAACGGCCATGTTCCTGGCGCGCGTCATCGGATCCGTCGTTTCGACGAAGAAGGACGAGTCGATGCAGGGGCACAAACTGCTCCTGCTGCGTCCGCTCCTCGTCGACGAGGCGGATCCCACCCGGTTCCGGCCGGGGGCGAATACGATCGTCGCGGCGGACCGCCTCGGCGCGGGACTGGATGAAGTCGTTCTGTTCTGCCAGGGCAGTTCGGCCCGGCAGGCCTCGGGTATGAAGAGCCTGCCCGTGGACGCCGTCGTCGTCGGCATCGTCGATACAGTCGATGTGCTCAACGAAGTGATCTATCCGCCGGAGCGGAAGGCGTGACGCCGGTATCGAACTCATAACGACAAACGACAAGCATCATGGCGATCCAACTGGATGAAGCGACCCTGCGCGGTGTCGTCGAGGAAGTGCTGCTGAGCCTGGGCGGGAACGGGCGGCTACCGGCCGCGGCGGGAGCGTCGGCCGCTACGGTCACGCCGGCGTCGGCGGCCGCGAAACCGAAATCGGCAGCCAGGCCGGCGGCGATCCGCGGGCACGGCATTTTCGACGATGCGGGCGAGGCGGCCGAAGCGGCGGCCGGCGCCTTCGAGCAGCTCCGGGAGAAGGGCCTGGCCGCCCGCCGGAAGGTGGTCGAGATCGTCAAGGGTCTCTGTAACCGCAACGCGCTGGCCTGGGGCGACTACGAGTTCGCCGAGACCGGTATCGGCCGGCGCGAGCACAAGGTCGAGAAGCTCAAGATCGTCCAGCATGTTCCGGGTGTCGAATGGCTTCATCCGTATGGGATGAGTGGCGACCACGGCATCACTCTGGAGGAATACACACCCTTCGGGGTCGTCGGAGCGATTCTGCCGGTCACGCACTCGATTCCGACGCTGGCCGGTAATGTTATCAGCATCGTGGCGGCGGGCAACGCCGTGGTGTTCAACCCGCATCCGGGCGGCGCCCGCAGCGCCGCGCTCGCGGTAAAGGCGTTCAACGAGGCGATCGAGCGGGAGACGGGCATCCGCAATCTCGTGTGCACGGTCGCGCGGCCGACGCTCGATTCATTTGCGGCCCTGTGCGCGAGTCCGCACGTGCGTCTGCTCTGTGTCACCGGCGGTCCCGGGGTGGTCAACGCCGCGATGAAATCCGGCAAGCGTGCGATCTGCGCCGGCCCGGGCAACCCGCCCGTGCTCGTCGACGACACGGTTTGTCCCGACAAGGCGGCTCGCGATATCGTCACCGGCGCCGCCTATGACAACAACCTGCTGTGCATCGGCGAGAAGGAGGTGTTCGTCCTCGATGAAGTATTCGACAAGCTGATGCAGGGATTCGAAAAGGCGGGGGCGGTCCGCCTCGATGCGTCGCAGCTCGAACGCCTCACCGCCGCGGCCTTCACCACCAGGCCGGACGCCGGCGGTTGTTCGCACGCGGCGGTCAATCGCGATCTCATCGGACGCGATGCCGCCCTGCTGGCGAGGCACGCCGGGCTCGAGGTGCCGGAGGATACGCCGCTGCTCGTGGCGGAGACGCCTCCCGACCACCTCTTCGTCGTCGAGGAGCAGATGATGCCGATGCTGCCGATCGTCCGGGTGAAGTCCGTGGAGGAGGGCATCGCAAGGGCGCGGGAAGCGGAGCACGGCTACCGCCACTCGGCGATCATCCATTCGCTCAACGTGGACCGCATGACCGCCATGGCGCGTGCGCTCGACACCACGCTCTTCGTGAAGAACGGCCCGTGCACGGCCGGGCTCGGCCTCGGCGGCGAAGGCTACCTGAGCTACTCCATCGCCAC
>RFJS01000447.1 GCA_003694825.1 Verrucomicrobiota bacterium
CTCCGCACGACGCTCGCACCCGCTCCGACCCCGCCTCCCGGCGGGCTCCCGGCGATCCGGGCCGAAGGCGGGCATCACGACGGCACGCCGCCAGCGAATGCAAAACCCGCGGCGTGTCACCAGATATGAATACAGACACCTCCCTCACCTTCGAAACGCTGGGCCTGGCCCGGCCTCTGCTCCGCGCGCTCGACGCCCGCGGCTATCAGCATCCCTCCCCCATCCAGGCAGCCGCCATCCCGGCGCTGCTCGCCGGCCGTGACCTTATCGGCTGCGCCCAAACCGGCACCGGCAAGACGGCTTCCTTCGCGCTGCCCATCCTCCAGCGCCTCCACGCCGAAGGCCGCCGGCCGCGCCGTCCGGGAGCCCCCCGCGCTCTCGTTCTCGCGCCCACCCGTGAGCTCGCCATCCAGGTCGGGGAGAATTTTCACCACTACGGCCGTTTCACCGGGCTGCGCCACACCGTCATCTTTGGCGGCGTCGGCCAGAACCCCCAGACGCGCGCCCTTCGCGCCGGTGTCGACATCGTCGTGGCCACGCCGGGACGCCTTCTCGACCTGCATGGCCAGGGCTTCATCCACTTCGATCAAGTCGGCATCTTCGTGCTCGACGAAGCCGATCGGATGCTCGACATGGGCTTCGCCCCGGACGTGCGCCGCGTGCTCGACCAACTCCCACGCCGGCGCCACTCCATGCTCTTCTCCGCCACCATGCCGCCGGCCATCCGGAGCCTCGCCGAGAGCTTTCTCACCGATCCGGAGAGCGTCAACGTCGCCCCCGTCTCCTCGACCACCGACAAGATCAAGCAGAGCGTCCGTCATGTCGCCCGTGAGGACAAGACCGCCCTGCTCCTGCACACGCTGGAGGAACACGCCGGCGCGCGCGTCCTCGTCTTCACCCGCACCAAACACGGGGCCGACCGCATCGCCCGCAAGCTCTCCCACGCCCGCCACGCCGCCGCTGCGATCCACGGCAACAAATCCCAGTCCGCGCGCCAGAACGCGCTCGAGGCCTTCCGCGCCGGCCGCACCCGCGTGCTCGTCGCCACCGACATCGCCGCCCGCGGCATCGACGTGCGCGGCATCGACCTGGTGATCAACTACGAACTGCCCAACGAACCGGAATCCTACGTGCACCGCATCGGCCGCACCGCCCGGGCCGGCGCCGACGGCCGAGCCGTCTCCTTCTGCGACGCCACCGAAGTGGGGCATCTCCGCAGCATCGAGCGGCTCATCCGCATCGACATCCCCATCGAGGCCGGCCACCCCTTTGCCGTCGAAGCGCCCTCCCGCCGCGAATCCGGAAGCCACGTGCCCGCCAGGCGCGGCCCCACCAAACGCAACCGCTATTCCAATACAAATCGACCGCGACGCCGCACCGGCAGGCGCTACGCCGCCTGAGCAAGGCACGCATCCGGCCGGTCCGGCGGCACAACCGCCGGCCGGCATTCCCGTCTTCACATCGACGCTTCGATAATCGACCCTTCTCCCCATGAAGGTCGCCATCATCGGAGCCAACGGAAAGGTCGGCCGGCGCATCGTCGAGCGCATGCGGCAGGCCGCCGACTTCGATCCCATCGCCCTTGTGCGCTCCGCCGATCAATGCGAAGCGTTCGCCCGCGATGGCATCGAAGCGCGCCTCATCGATCTCGAGGGCGGATTCGCCGCCGGCCTCGTCGGCGCGGACGCTGTCGTCTTCACCGCCGGCTCAGGGGCGCATACGGGCAAGGACAAGACCCTGCTCGTCGACCTCTGGGGCGCGGCCCGCGTCATCCGCCACTGCCGGGAGCACGGCCCGCGCCGCTTCATCATGATCAGCGCGATTCGTGCCGGCGATCCCGATGAGGCCGAAGGCGGCATCAAACCCTACCTCGTCGCCAAGTGGGCGGCCGACGAATACCTTCAGCACAGCGGCCTCGAGTGGACGATTCTTCGTCCCGGCCGCCTCCTCGACACCCCCGGCACCGGCCGCGTCGCCGCAGCCACGCGCCTTTCCCGGCGCCACGGCGAGATTCCTCGCGACGACGTCGCCGCCGCCGTCCTGGCCGCCCTCAGGCAGCCATCCACCCGCGGCCGGATCTTCGAGCTGCTCTCCGGCGAGGAGCCGGTCGAGACCGCGCTGCGCTGAGACCTCCGGCATCGTCGCCATTCGCATCCTTGCCGCCCGTGGCCTACGGTGTTGAAGTGCAGGCACCATGGGGAGCGGTCATTCTCGGATCCTGAAAAAGCGCTGGCTGCGCCTCGCGGCACTGCTCGCCGGCATCCTCTTTGCCATGGTGTGCGCCGCGTGGCTGCGCCTCCCGGAGATCGCCCAGCGCGTCGCCCGGCACACCCTCGAGGTTCCCGTCTCGATCGGCGATCTCTCCCTCTCGTTCCATCCCGGCACGCTCCGTATCGAAAACCTCACGATCGGCCAGCCGCCCGGCTTCGGGGACAAACCGCTGCTCACGGTCGAAACCATCGTGGTGCGCAACTGACGCGGCCTCCTCTCGGGCCGGCCGACCATCGGCGACATCCATATCGAGGGCGCGGTGGCACGCATCGTCACCCGCGCGGACGGCACCAGCAACACCGCCGCCCTCGCGGGCACCTCCAGCGAACCAGCCGACCGCAGCTCACGCGGGGTGATCGTGGAGCACCTCCTGGCCAAAGCGCTCACCCTTGAGATCGTGGATGGCACCGTGGGCGATCCCCCGTTCACGCTCACGCTCGCCGACATCCGGATCGACGCCGAGCGCCTCGCCTACCTCCCGGGCACCACCGCCGCTCTTCCCCAGCCGGGCACCCTCCGCCTCGAAGCCCATCTCTCCCAGCCGCATGCCCGGCCCGCCCTCCTCTTCGCCGCGGCCCGTTTCGGAGCCTTCGGCGGCGATCGGCCGGTCCTGCGGCTCTCCGGCCGCGCCACCGGCCTGCTCTTCGCCACCTTCATTCCTGTCATCCCCGAGGACACCGGCATGCTCCTCGGAGGCGACGGGATCGACGCCTCGATCGAAGCCCGCCTCGCCGATGGCCGGATCGATCTCAAGGCCCAGGCCATCACCTCGCGGCGCAGCGACTACCACATCGAGGTCACCGGCCCCATCGATCAGCCACGGCTCGCCATCCCGAAAAAACTCGAAGCCATCGCCTCGCGAATGACCGGCGGAGCCAGTCGGGTCGTCGGCTCTCTCGTGCACGGCGGCGGCGAAGTGATCGCCGGAACCGCCCGAACGATTTCCACCATCGGCCGGGGAGCGGCCGACACCGCGATGGGCCTCCTCAAAGGCGCCGGCCGCTCGGCGAAGGGCATCCTCACCCTCGACACAAAAGAAACAGCCGAAGGCCTGAAAAACATGACCGTCGACACCGCCGGAGACATCGGCGACACACTCTCCGAATCCACCCGCGACATCGGCGAAACCGGCAAATCCGCCGTCGGGCAGCTTGCCAACGATCCCCGATTGCAAAAGTGGCTTGAAGCGAGCCCCGACCGCCACCGGGCCGCCACCGCCGGCCTGTTCGACCAGATCCTCGCCGAACCCTTCCCGCCTCGACTCGACGCCGCGGATCACACGCCAGCCACGGCACCACCCTGACCGGGCAGCGGCGCCCGGTCCGCCGCCCCGGGGCGCCATGGCGCACATCGTCACCAGCTTCTCAATACCCGGCTCGCTTGTCGACGACGTTGTTCAATGGCTCACCCGCCCCGAACCGTTCGATATTCTCGAACGCCGCCTCAAGAAACGACTCGTAGATGCGCTCGTGCATGCCGCCGACGTGCGGTGTCATGATCAGGTTGGGGGCCTGCCACAGCGGCGAAGACTCCGGCAGAGGCTCTTCCGAAAATACATCCAGCCCCGCGCCGGCGATTTGCCCCTCGCGCAGCGCGCGGCACAACGCCGCTTCATCCACCGTCCCCCCGCGACCGATGTTAAAAAAGAAAGCCGACGCTTTCATCGCCGCAAAGGCCTCCGCGTCGAACATGCGTGTCGTCGCCCGCGTGTGCGGAATCGACACCGCCACGATATCGGCC
>RFJS01000448.1 GCA_003694825.1 Verrucomicrobiota bacterium
GCGCGCGCGCTTGATCAGACCGGCGACGGTCTCGGTGGGCTTTGCGCCTTTCGAGATCCAGTAATCGATCCGGTCGAGCTTCAGTTTCAGGGGAGCGTCGGAGGTTTTCGGCGCGTAGGTGCCGAGCTGCTCGACGGCGCGACCATCGCGACGCGAGCGCGCTTCCGCCACAACGACGCGATAGACCGGATTGTGGGTCGCTCCAAAACGCGCGAGTCTGATTTTGAGTGCCATGATGTAGGTCTGGAAAACTGAACGGACTGATGTTTCAGGAAAAACGGTGGATCGTCAGGTGAAGATTCCTCTTGTCAAGCATCATAACCGCCTGCGTGCTTCGACGCCCTATGCTTCGTGCCGGAATAGTCGGTCTGCCCAACGTCGGCAAGTCCACGCTCTTCAACGCTGTCACCCGGTCCCGCAAGGCGGAATCGGCCAATTATCCCTTCTGCACGATCGAGCCGAATGTCGGCGTGGTCGTCGTGCCCGATGAGCGTCTCGAACCGCTCGCGAAGATCGCGAAGACGCAGACGATCATCCCGGCGGCGATCGAGTTTGTCGACATCGCCGGCCTCGTCGCCGGAGCCAGCAAGGGCGAGGGTCTCGGCAACCAGTTTCTCGCCAATATCCGCGAGGTCGACGCCATCATCCATGTCGTCCGCGCCTTTGAGGACGAGGACGTGGTGCACAACATGGGCGAGGTCGATCCGGTCCGCGACATCGAGATCATCAATACCGAACTGGTGCTCGCCGACCTCGAGTCGTGCCAGCGTCGGCTCGAACGTCAGATCAAGCGGGCCCGCGGCCAGGACAAGGAAGCCATGGCCGAGGTCGCCCTGCTCGAAAAACTCATCCCCCATCTCGACGCCGGCCGTCCCGCCAATACGCTCGAACTCGATGACAAGGAGAAGGCGCTGCTCAAGCAGTTCTTCCTTCTCTCGGCAAAGCCCGTTCTCTACGCGGCCAACGTCGCCGAGAGCGACATCGCCGACCCGTCGAAAAATCCGCACGTGGAGCGGGTCCGGCAATACGCCCGCGAACACCTCGATTCGGGCAGCACGGCCATTTGTGCCAAGCTCGAAGCCGATCTTGTCGACCTCAGCCCGGAGGAAGCCCGCGAATACCTCGCCGAATACGGTGTGACCGACTCCGGCGTTTCCGCCCTGATTCGCAGCGCCTACGACCTGCTGGGCCTGATCACCTATTTCACAGCCGGAGAGAAAGAGGTGCGCGCCTGGACGATTCGTCGCGGCTGGAAGGCGCCGCAGGCGGCCGGTGTGATCCACACGGATTTCGAGAAGGGCTTCATCAAGGCTGAAATCGTTGCCTACGACGATCTCGTCGCCCTCGGCAGCATGGCCGCCGCCCGCGAGGCCGGGAAGTATCGACTCGAAGGCAAGGACTACGTGATGAAGGACGGCGACGTCGCGCTGTTTCGCTTCAACGTCTGATCGCGCATCCTCGCCGCACGGTTCGGTTGGCGGGAGATGGCCGGGCGCCGTCCGTCGCCTGGCTCCGGGGCGCCGCACGCCCCACCCCTGCCCACGTCAGCGTGCGCCTGCCAGCATACCCTCCATGTTCATGGACCGGAGGATCGAGGTCAGGTAGGGCAACAGCTGTTTCTTGCGGCTCACGATGCCGGGCATGTCAAAGGTATCCGGGTGCTCGACGGCCTGATACGTGATCCGCTCGAGGAAGTCCCGCTCGCCCTTGACCACGAACAGGGAATTCGAGGTGTTGATATCGGTCACGAGCAATCCGGCGAAATAGAGACCCTCGTCCGCACGCACCCTGGCCAGCGCCTCCGCGATCTGCTCCCGGTGCTTTTCGAAATTCGTGAAGCCCAGCTCCTCGACCTGCGATACCGAAAAGCGGACGCCCTCCTCCTCGTAGATCTTCATGTCGGCGCGGATCACCTCCTCCGGACTCTGCGAGACGATGATCGAACCGCTGGTGAAAATCACCTCGGCCAGCTCGTCCGCCTGCACCCCCGCAATCCCCTCGAGCCAGCGCAGGATCTCCCCATCCTTCGCCGTCGAAGTGGGGCTGTTGAGGTTGAGTGTGTCGGAAATGATGCCGCCCATCATGATCCCGGCGGTCGAGGCCGAGGGTTCCACGCCGTGGCGCCGGAATTGATCCGCCACGATCGTGCAGGTCGACCCCACGGGTTCATTGATAAAGAGAATCGGCTGCTGCGTATTGAATGCGCCGAGACGATGGTGGTCGATCACTTCGACGATCTCGACCTCCCCCGCCCCCGGCACCGCCTGGCTGAGCTCGTTGTGGTCGACAAGCACGAGCCGCGTCGATGGCGTCTTCAGCAGGTCGGTCTTGGAAAACACCCCGGTGAGCCGGCCGGCCTCGTCGACGATCGCATAGGCCGGCCCGGAATGGGAAGCGACTTTGCGCCGCACGTCGGCCAGACGCTCGTCGCCGGTGAAGGTGAGAAACTGCCGATCGATCATGTGCTCGATCCGCGAGGCCGTCCGGATGATCCACGCGGTCGTGGCCGAATCGTAGGCGCTGACGATGACGCTCACGCCCTTTTCCCGCGCCTGTTCCATCACCTCCTCGTCGACGTCGAGGTCGCCGGTGATCACGAGCAGGCGGACACCGATCTGGATCGAGCGCTGCTGGATGTCCCAACGGTCGCCCACGACGATGATGAGCTGTTCCGGCGGGATGTTCTCGGCATCCGCCCCCCGCCCGAAGTTGCGGATGTCCATCGCGCCGATTTTGACATAAAAGTCCTCGAACGATTCGCCACGCTCCAGGTGGAGCACGCGGGCCTTGAGCGCGCGTATGACGCTGTTGATATTGGTCCGCACATGCCGCATCTCGCGCGGATCCCGAAGCTTCGGGATGAAATAGCCGCCCAGTTGAAAGACGGAGATGAACCCCTGGAGACGATCCTCCGCGTCGACAATCGGGAGTGAACGAATATCGTGCGTATCGATCAGCTCAAGGCACTCGGCACAGGTCGCGTCGAGGTCTGCCTTGATGACATCACGCACGTAGATGTCACGCACCCGCGGGGTGACATCGGCCAGGAACTGCGGGAGCGGCCGTTTGAAGCGGCCGAGGATTGCGTCGATGCGGGCATTGCTGTTGCCGCAGCGCGCGGCGCGGAAACCGGTCTGGCCGACCGCGGCCTTGAAATCGGCATAGGCAATTGCCGAGCAAATCGCGTCCGCGTCGGGATTGCGGTGTCCAATGACGTAAGTGGGTGCGTCTGAAGTTGCCATAGGGTTGAA